>CAYSLH010000031.1:0-5019 GCA_964431605.1 uncultured Myxococcales bacterium | reverse complement strand
CCAGGCTGATAGCCGGCCCCCCTCAACCCCTCCTTGCCGAACCGATCATAGAGCTGTCTTTTCTCCGGGTCAGAGAGGACGCCGTAAGCTTCGGAAATCTCTTTGAATTTTTCTTCGGCCTCTTTGGAGCCGTCGTTTCGATCCGGGTGATATTTTACCGCGAGTTTTCTATAAGCTCTCTTGATTTCTGACTCGTCGGCATTTTTGGCAACCCCGAGAATTTCGTAATAGTCCCTGTCTTGCGCCAAGATCAATCTCGCTTTGTTACGCCCACCTGGACTCCCGCCGGGCGGACCACGCGTTTTCCCAGCATATAACCGGGCCGGATAACCTGGATGACCTTGCCGTCCTCGTCCTTCGGTACTTCGGCTGTCATCAGGGCCTCCATGGTGTTTGGATCAAATTCCTTGCCTTCGACCTCCATGGGCTCTAGGCCCAATTCCGAAAGTTTTTCACGAAGCTGCTTGAGCACGAGCTGAGCACCCTGTATCAAACCGTCCACTGTCTGAGTGTTGTCATGAGCCACCAATCGATGGAGATTATCCAAAACCTCCAGAAATGGTTCTGCCAATTTTGCCCGATGGATCTCCAACTTCAAATCCTGCTCTCTTTCAAGTCGTTGGCGAATCTGCTGCATCTCTTCCTTGGAAACCCTGTGCGCATCCAGGGTTTTTGCTACTTGCTGCTCCAAGTCTCGGACTTTAGCCTCTAACTCCTCCACGTAACTAGGCTTTTTTTCTTCCAGAGCATCATCTATGGTATCGAAATCCACGTCGTCTTTCAGCCACCAACGCTGGTCATTGACTGTAAAGCCCTTTTTGTCAGGCTTGTCGTCTGCCAGTGCCATGATGACAACCTCCCTTACGCTGTTACTCAGGTGCGATCTTCAAAATGAACGAATCATCACCTCGGCTGCATTTGCAAGGCAATGTACTCATAACGAGCTATTCGTCAAGCGTTGACAAGCATGACAATCTTGGAGCATTGTGGAGCCATGGAAAAGAAAAGATCTGCAATAACATGTGCCTTGTTGAGCCTCCCGGCCCCCGGCCTCGGACATATCTATTGTGGAAGGCTTGCATGGGGCGTGTTGTTCCTGCTTCTTTCGTTTGCCCACTGGGGTGTTTTTATTTTCCTTTGGGTCGTAGTGCACTCTTCTCTTCAGCCTGCGTTGATGGCTTGGATGGCAACATCGGCTCTGGTGTGGGTAGGAGCGGTGTCTCACGCCGTTGTTACTGCCAGGCATTCGGCTGACGGCTTTGAACGAAAGCCATACAACCTTTGGTACCTGTATCTACTCGTGGCATTACTTAGCTGGAGTGCCCACTACGGCATATTCAGGTTGCTCGGCGCAAACTGGCTGACAGCCGTAGAATTGAAATCTGATGGCATGATCCCCGGATTGCTGATGGGTGACACGGTTCGAGTCGATCTGCGTTCGGATTCCGTGAAAAACATCAAAAAAGCGATGGTGGTCGCAGTGGTTGATCCATACGACGGACAAACCTGGAGAGTTTTGAGGGTCGTGGGCATGGCAGGAGACGATGTCCAACTTACCGACACCGGTCTTGTAATAAATCAAAAACACGTAGACAGCAAGGCTGGGGAGTTTGGTGAATACGTGCGCAAGGACCAGGCAGGACAATGGGTTGAACAAAAATTTGCCAGGTTCAAGGAACGGCTTGATTCCGTGGAGTATACGGTTGCCCAGTGGATAGACCCCTCACGCAGAAGACGAGGAAAGTGGAAGGTCCCTGAAGGCAAAGTGCTGCTGCTTGGCGACAACCGCATCACCGCTACCGATTCCACTGTGTTTGGACCCGTGCCCCTAGAGAGCATACGAGGCGTGGTATTCAAAGTGTGGTTTTCAAAAGATCCCCGTACATCGAAGCGAAGGAGCAACAGGCAAGGCATGGACATTCATTGAACCAGACGTTGTATTCAACGTATGTTACTTATTGCGGTTCGCCGCGTACCTGAGCAACCCTCCGGCTAACAAGATATCGATTTGTCGCCTCGTAAGGGTGTGAGTCGTCTTGAACTCCAATCCCTTGTCCGGATTTCTGATGGTTACCGTCTTGGATCGTCTAAGCTCCCTGGCAATCCATGGAAGCTCCAGGTAGTCATCAGGGCTGATTTCTTCGTACACCCTGGGATCCAAAAACTCCAGGGGCACTATGCCGTGGTTTATGAGATTCGTCTTGTGTATTCTCTCGAAACTTTTTGCCAGGATTACTCTAACTCCGAGTATCCTTGGGCACATTGCAGCGTGTTCCCTGCTGGATCCCTGACCGTAACCAGACCCTGCAACCACGATATTGAAAAGATCGTGCTGAAGATTTTCCTTTGCCCTCTGAGCAAACCCAGGTGAGATTCCAGAGAAGGTATGTTCGGCGTATCTGACGACATTGGATCGGTATTTCAACCAGCGGCCTGCGGGCAGGATATCATCGGTCGATATCCTGTCTCCCAGCTTCACCACCACATCGCAGCTCAAAGACGCGGCAAGAGGCTCTCCTTCGGGCGGTGCTACGATATTGGGACCACGGGGCAACTCCATGGTTCGTTTTGTTGTTCTCGGGGGTGATACAATCATGGAATCATCCACCGGAAACTTCGAAGGCTGGCGCACCCTCGGTGCCGAATGATTCAAGGTCCTGGGATCGGTCAATTTGCCCATTATTGCAGTAGCCGCAGCAGTCTCCGGACTGACGAGATACACAGAAGCGTTCATGGTGCCACATCTTCCGCGGTAGTTTCTGTTGTTGGTCCTGACACTCACCCATCCAGAACCGGGTGTCTGTCCATGTCCGATACAAAATCCGCATGCCGGCTCTGCAATCCTGCACCCGGCTTCCAGCAATACTTTCAACAGAGAACGATTCACCAAGGTTTTCATGGCCTGGCGAGTGGCAGGCGCCACAACCATATCCACCTCAGGATGAACTCTGTTTCCTTTGAGCACCGCGGCAACTTTTGCCAGGTCTTCAAATGAACCGTTCGTACAAGATCCAACCGCGACCTGTTGTACCTTGATGTTTTTTACATCAGAGACTGATGACACCACAAGTGGCGTATGTGGAAGCGCGACCATGGGTACGATCTTTCCCAGGTCAACCTGAATCTCATCTGCGTATTGTCCTTTTGCCGAAGAAGCGACCTTCCTGTAAGAACTCGCCCTGCCTTGGGCAGACAACCAGGTTTTTGTTACTTCATCGGTGGGAAACAGGGAGGTCGTCACTCCCAACTCCGCTCCCATATTGGCTATGGTTGCCCTCTGTGGAATACTAAGTCCCGCGACACCAGGTCCATCATATTCAAGGGCGACACCGGCCATTGGTCGTGATGCCAGCATATCGATTATGTACAGGATTACGTCTTTTGCCGAACTCCACGGTTTCAGATGACCGGTCAGAACTACCCGATAGACCTCCGGACATATGAGGTAATGGGGCGCACCGGTAAAGGCCAGTACCAGCTCCAAGCCCCCTGTTCCAATAGCGAGCATTCCCAAACCCCCCAGGGTGGTGACATGGCTGTCCGCCCCCAACAGCAGCCCACCCGGTTGAGCAAATCGTTCGAGGTGAATCTGGTGCCCTATGCCGTTTCCCGGTTTTGAATAATGGACCTTGTACTTTTGACAAGCGGCTTGCAAAAACTGGTGATCATCCGCGTTCTCCGAGCCCACGCCCAAGGTGTTGTGGTCTACGTAGCAGATGGCATGACGACCTCGAAGATTGACCTTACCGATCTTGTCCAGGTTCAAAAACACCATGGTACCAGTACCGTCCTGAGTCATGAGTTGGTCGGGGCGAATCCCGATTTCTTCCCCAGGCTTGAGCTTTCCCGACACCAGGTGTTTTCCCAAAATTTCGTATATTGCGTTTTTTGCCATGGATTACAATCCTTGCAAGGAGCTAGAGTGCCAGCCGCCAAAAATGACATAATCGTTGATATCATGATGTATAGAACAGACAAGGTTAGAGAGCAAAAGAATTTTGAATATTTATACATAGTTGGGATATCCTCTATCCATGGAAGAAGCAATCTCTCACAGTCTGTCCACCATGTTGCCCCTGTTGGGGCTGCTGGCCGTGCTAGGTGGAGGTTTGATCACCCTGGCCCTTGTTTTACGCTTTCGCATGCGTCGCCAGATGGGCGCACGATCCGTAAGTGTAACATCAGTAACAAACACAAAAAAAGGCGACCTGCTGTCCGTGCTTGGACGAACCTTTACGGTTGAAAGAGTCTATCCCATAAACCCAAACGATGACGGATTCCTATGGGTTTGTCTGTCTTCTGATGAGACCAGCACCCGGATTGCATTCATCCCACAGGGAGGCAAGACCGTATCTTTTCCAGGTGAAGCTCAACCGTCGGCGCAGGTCGATTTTCCTTCGACCGTTTCCATGGGAGGCAAGGACTACAAAAAAAACTACCACCTGAAGGATACTGCTGAACTCGAAGTTTCGCTATACGCTGCAGAGGATTCTGGATTCTGGCTGGCTTTAGAAAACCGGCAGGGATCTATGTTGGCTTGGAGGGGAAAGGAGATTCCCTCCGAAGGCGTTACCGTGCTTCAGGATTGACCCGGATTCCAAACATGTAATTAGTTAGTTTCTTTTCTTTTTTGAAGATTTCCTTGCAGCTTTACCTGTCTTTTTGGGACGTGTTTTTGTCTTGGTCCCATGTTCAGGATTCCGGATACGCTCGACCCTTGCGATAGCATCCGCTGCTTCTTCGATGACTTCAGCACCGAACAGCCTCGCCAAAAAACCCGGTTTGGGTTTTACAGCCGAACGAACCCGTTTGTCGGCACCAGCCTTGAGCAAGATAGCATCAGGTCCAAACACTGCATGCTTTGGATCTATGGTAATCATACGGCCTTCGGAAATACTCAGTTCCACCACTTGCCACTGGTTGTCAATCTCAACGTCCACCAAGGAGCCTAAAAGTTTTCCATCCTTTGAGGTGACAGGAATTCCCATCAAATCTTTGAGGCTGCGTCCTACGGGAGCT
>CAYSLH010000030.1:9559-27344 GCA_964431605.1 uncultured Myxococcales bacterium | reverse complement strand
AGTTCCTTGAATGGACACTTTGTATTCATTTAGCTCTTCCTGGTCCAACTGTTCGGGCGCATCGTTTGTGACAAGTTTTTGAATGTTGTCTGCAACTGAACAAAGGTCGCGGATATATATGCCGAGGAGTTTACCCATGTGTGAAACATCCGGCAAAAGCACCGGGACGTTGCCGCCCATACTCTCCGACAGTTTGCTTATTACCGGGTCGATGCGAACTGCGGCCTCATTGATGAGTGCAGTGGCCCTATGGACCGATTCCAGCTTGCCAGTCATGGATTCCAGCAAGTCATTGATGGATTGCGATAACTCTTGAAATTCAGGAATGCTTGTCGAGACCCTTGCCTGTTGCATACCTGCTGAGGCCAATTTGATTGTCTCTGATATTACGGCAAGCTCTTTTGCCATGTCCTCGGATTTTTTCTCCAGTTCAGCCAGACGTACTGATCTTTGGTCGAGCCGAAACAGGCTTGTGCCCAGATCTTTAGCCAGTCCTGATTGAGCGGACAAGGTATGATCGAGACGGCCTGGTTGTTCAAGAACCATGGCAGCAGAAGATGTCAAAACTGCAAAGGGTCTCAGCAGGGCGCTGAAAATCCATGAAAAAACAATCACAGCAAGTACAAAGGCGAACAAAGGTAAAGCCCACCATAAAATTTCAATGGTTGAATGAAATCTTTGTGATGCTTTTTTAAAATCGGATAAAGAAACCGATGGAAGCGGCGGGATCTTTCCGGTCTTCCCTTCGTCTCCCAAATAAACAGGGGGCCTCGTTTTTGCGGCAATCATGTAAGAAAAAACCCCGAGTTCAACAAAGAGCCATTCCCGGGTGTCGTCATCTTGCTTTGATTCCTTCTTAGATTTTTTCATGGCTGCCATGAGGCCGGGAAAAACCTTGTCGATTTTCCCCTGGTGTTTACCTGTCTTGGAAATCAGCACCGAATCGTCGGATTTTTTTATCAGCAGAACCTGGTCGAACGGAGCATTTTTGATTGTGTTTGCGACAACCTTGTCGTTTGGTATCTGTTCTTCCGTCAATTCAGCCATAGCAGAGCGCAATTTACCCGCAAGAGACGAAAACTCCTTTTTGCGATCAGACAAAAATCGCTGTATTGCCAAAGCGTGTTCTAGTTCAGTGGTCTTTTTATACGACTCAAGGAGTTGATCATTCAACTTTCCAACGTAAGAGACGAGTTGGTTGACATCCTTTTCGACCTGTTCACCGGATACCTTTATGGAATTGTCATGCTCCCTCAGAAAAAACATCGTACCAAGTACAGGAAGCAATCCTAACAAAATAAGGCTCAGCAAAACCTTGACAGATACCCCTCCAGTGCCTGAACGGACCCTGGATGTATCAAAAAGGTGGGTGTCGGATGGGAATTCTTCCGGCTGGATTTCCGTCATGGGACTTTCGCCTCCAAGTTCACGGTTTGACTTTGAAAGGCCACCATTCGAATCGCTAGTCATCTTTTGCTCTTTTATTTGTCATAGTTTTCTTCCTGATTATTCTGCTTGTCACGAGTTGGTATAAAACCTTGCAGGTGTCAAAGGAACTCCTCTTGGAGATACGGATGATATCCCTGATAGTTCGCTGACCGTCGACCAGTGAAAGAATGGCCTTTTCTTCCGGACGCAATTTTACAAGTTTTCTGACGCCGGTGGAATCCCTGTTGGGAGCCAGAATCCTTTCGAAATCCTTTATCTCCTTTTCGATGATACCCCACTCGTCCACTCGCCTGACTCCCTCCATTATTATGAAGTCTACCGACAGATCCAAGGGGGAGGCTGCTTGCTCCAAGGACTGTGAACCAACGTAGAAGGCAAATTCCCCGTCCGGCCATCTGATAGACTCATAGAGGAGTTCTTGGGTCTGTTTCTCCAGCGCCATTTGTAACTCATCCTGAGTGATGTCTCCCAGCTTCAGAAGTTGTTCACCAAGAAGCATTCCCGGGTTCTCACCACGGTTTTTGATAAAGACATCGAGATCTCCGCGTGTCATGGCGCCAATCTCCAGGAGAAACCTGCCTAGAAGAAATTCTTCATCCACGCCCCTGGCTCGGGCAAAAGCTATGGTACCTTTTCTAAAAAAAACCGCCAATTCCATGTCATTTCGTGAAAGGATAAGTACTCCGTCCCGACCCTGGTATTTCAACAACTGCAATACTTCCGTCAACTGAATCTCAGAGAGGTCTCCTGAAATGGCCGCCTTTTGGTTTCTTCCCAAGGGTAACTGTCGTTCGTCGACCCGTTTTTTCATATCGTACAACACGGAATTAGGCTTCCTTGTAGCACCATCAAAATCAGAGTACTTTCTAAGTGCGTGTTGAACAACCGCCAGCAGCGCATCCTGAGAAAGAGGCTTCGTAATGAAGTCAGTAATACCCCAGGTGTCCATCGAGCCATTTTGTGATGAAAAGCTTCTATCGTACATGAGTATTACAGGAGTGCTTCGCAGTGTTTGATCGTTTTTCAATTCCTTGCATATTTTGGAATAGTTCGTTCCTGGAATCTCGTAGTCCAGAAGGATTATGTCCGGCTGTAGCCTGATGGCTTCAGCCGTTGCCGCTCCGCCATCAGGGACATGGTAAATTTTAAGACCGAGCATGGATGCGGCCCGGGAAATTTCACCATCGACGGTAGGGTTGTTGTCGATCACGAGTAGCCGATGTCGAGCCATGTACCCCTCATCCCCGGCGACTGCCCTTGTCAGATCTGCTGGACTTTGAATTCCATATCATGAGAAATGGTTATCAACGTCCTATCAGCAACTTCCCTCCACTGATGACCAGGCTTGGACATGCGCGCACCCAACATGATTCCCCTAAACCCGGCTCGATTCCTCTGGGACTGCTCGGATTCGTCTCCTGACGGACATGAGTGAATGCCTTCCCGGTGGGAATAGTGCATGGGCTCTTGTGAACAAATGGCACCCATGGTTTGGCCATTGGTTACGATAATAGCGTATGTCGGCTTTTCGCGACTTGTCGAATGGAGTTCGTCAATAGTCTTGGAAAACTCTCGCAGGTACTTGGATAGTAGTTCGGTATCCAAAGTCAAATCGTTGAGAGTGCCGTCCGTATAAAGATTGTTGAGGAACAGGTGAAAAGCTAACTCGCTGTCCGTCTCTCCTACGACGTTCCTGACCAGAAAAGGCGGAAGGGAAGCTAGAATCTCCTCCTGCTTTGGTTGAATCATCGGCAGATGTCCAACGTGTGCGAACAACCATCTCCTGAACCTGAAGGGATGAGTGTTTTTATTTTTCCAAGCACCTACGGTTGCTCTCCTGACATGAACGAGTAGGGTGTTGGACTCGATACCACTTACCAATTTCGAATAATCGATATCCTCTTGTTGATTTGACGGCTGCCTCTTGAGAAGAGGATCATCCTCGGAATAGTATCCAAGACCCAACCCATGATGACCCTGGTGATCAGTCAACTTCAGCGATTCGTTTACTTCTTCGATGGCGCAGCTAAGCAAATCAGCATCGTTGCACATTACGCCAAGCATTCTGCACATGCCTGCCTCCCTGGTTGGAGGGTTGAACGTTGGATACGCTACCGGATCGAGCCTCCGTATGCAAGCAAAAGAATAATCTACCATGGGCCCTAAGGTTCTAAAAAACTCAGGTTAAACAAGCCAATAGATGTGATTTTTGAATTGAGTCGCCCCAGTGTAAGTTTTTCCAATCCGCTCGTTGTTGTCGAATCCAAAAACTCTTCTGAAAACACGTATCAAAAGAAAAAGTACCTTTGTTGTTGATTTACAAATACATTGTTCTTACACTGTGCCTGTTCAAATCTTGGGAGGCAGATGATGGTACGCACCAGATCGGTCGTGCAACTGTATTTGTTGGCTTTTGGTATCCTCTTTTTACTTGGGTGTTCCAGTGAACCAACTCTCGACAGAAAGACAGTGGGAACCTGGATAGATCTTCTGCGTCATGATGACTGGACAGTGCAGGAAGAAGCTCAAAACGCTCTGACCAGGATGGGCAAAACAGCGGTGCCTTACTTGACGAGAGGTTTGAGGACCAAGGATCCAACTTTGCGACGGGGAATCGTCAGGACTCTTGGAAAGATTGGACCTGATGCCAAGTCGTGTGTACCCATGCTATTGTCAACGATTTCCAGAGAAAAAGTCGCCCTGATAAGAGCAAGCATCATCGAGGCACTTACTAACATAGATCCAACAGACGAAAAGGTCAGGGCGGAATTTACCCGCCGTTTGAAAGATGTCGACCCGGATGTCAGAAAAGCAGCCGATCTTGGACTCAATCCACCGATGACAAAATCAAAGATAGATGTCAATCCTGTGGAAAAAAAATCAGCTCAGGTGAAGATGGAATTTGTTCTGAGGGATGAGGTAAAACAGCAAGTAGAGAAAATCTCTCCCGGAACTTCTTTCGGCATGATCGCTGAGGTCGCCAGGGCGGATCGTCGTGCCGCCATAGTTTGGCCTGGCATCATGAAGGGCAAAATCCTGGATGACGACGTGGTAGCTTTCATCTTTGAAAAATCAGACAAGAAAGGCTGGGCTTTCTTGGAGCAGGTCGGACCGCTCAGGGGTTCTGAGGCTTCGGCGAAATTATCCAAGGCTTTGGGGGGGCCTGATGACCAGAGAGTTGCAAGACCTTGTGGTGTTGCAAAAAAAGACCTCCAGGACTTTGTAAATGAGCACGTCCAGGGTTTTTCCTCGGCTTTAAAAGCAGGACAGGCAGAAAAAGCCATGGATGAATTTGAAAAGCTCAACAGGGCGTTTTCATTTTCACTGGTGGCTTTCGATGATTTTCTTCCCCATATGCTTTCTCAGAACCTGGATTCCTGGAAATGGAATCTGGATACTTCGGGCGAAGGAAACGAACTCCCACTCCATGCGTACGTGAATGGAAAAAACCTGGAGGGACTGGTTGAGCTGAGACCGTGTGGAGATGGAGTTGTAATTGGCAAGATCACTGAGAGTCGGCACTAGCATCTGAGTTGGGTGGGGCAATTGACTGGCGGAAAGAAAAAAACTCCTATTGGCAAATTCAAAAAATCCGGTTCACCGATGGCTGTTCGGACTTCAGCCAAAAGTATTTCTGAATTGATAAAGCATCTTGCCGCATCGACCAAAAATTGGGGCATGGTGGTCAGGGACGCACCGGAACAGCCTGAAGGAGCGGAAATTGGCTTGAACATATTGCTGCAGGACGGTAGAGCCGCCATAAGAGCCAAAGTCGAAGTTCGACGGCCCAAAGGTTTACCCAAGGGCAGCATGGCGCTGGTTGTAAAGGCCATGGACCAGGCATCACGGGTAACTTGGACAAGAGCCCAACAGCTTAGAAAAAAGTCCAAGGACTATGTAGCCGTGTCTAACGGTGTTCCAGATGCCCTCGGCCAGGATTCCGGCACAGCGCAGAACGCGACTGATAAAGCTGTTACACCTATCAATCCTATCGAAGTTTCATCTCAGTTATCGAAAAACACTCAACAAGAAAAAATGCAGGTGGAATCTCCCACACAGGCTCCAACCAGGGAATCGGCGTTTAAAGAAGTTCCTTCTCCTTCGCCGGCACAAGTCCAACAGGCCGAATCACAACTCGAGACACCCCAGGACACCCAGCCACAAGCTACGAACCGGTCGGCAATAGAGGATGAATCCCAGGCCCAGGAGATCCATGTTTCTGAAAAACCACATGCCACTGGAGCATTGGAGCAGAGCCTGCGGCGCATGGTTCTGCTCGATGAGGACCGAGACCTGGAAAAGCTCAAAGCGGTATCGGCCAACATGGAACAAGCACAAGGACCCATACTTGGTATCGATCTCGGAACCACCAACTCGTGTGGCGCCATAGTCAAAAACGGAAAACCTTTTGTGATTCCGTCGAGGAGAGGACACAATACCATTCCATCCGTAGTCGCGATCAATGAAGTTGGTGATGAACTTGTGGGACACGCAGCCAAGGCACAGATGGAGATAAATCCGGGTAGGACTATTTATGGAAGCAAGCGCCTGGTGGGACGCCCGTTCGATTCTCCAGTGGTGCGGGAGGTAAGGGACAGGTTCCATTACAAGATAGTCAAGGGTGAGGACAATAGTGCGTCTGTCCAAATCGATGACAAGATACTTTCTCTGGAACAAGTCGCCGCGATGATTCTTACCGAAATACGTGATACGGCTCAAGAGTATCTGGGTGGATATATAGAGCGTGCTGTCATAACCGTACCCGCATTTTTCAATGAGAATCAGAGGCAGGCAGTGCGCAAGGCCGGGGAACTGGCTGGATTCAAAGTTGAACGCATACTCAATGAGCCTACGGCTGCTGCCATAACTTTCGGGATGAAGGCAGAAGGCGACAGGACATTGTTGGTATACGACTTGGGTGGTGGAACATTTGATGCAACATTATTGGAAATGAAGGGAAATACATTCGAGGTCCTTTCCACTGGTGGTGATACCTTTTTAGGTGGTGTCGATTTCGACAATCAACTGATGGATCATGTGCTGATTGAGTTTCAGCTTTCCCTGGGAAAGATGCCTGAAATAGATCGCGTTGCGTACCTGCGAGTACTGCAGGGAGCCGAGTTTGCCAAACGAACTTTGAGTTCCAAGAATGAAGCCAGGATCACACTCCCATTCATTGGAAGGTTGGATGGTCAACCAGTCAACCTGGATCTCACCGTCGATCGAAAGACCTTCGAACATCTCGTCACTCCGATGGTGGATCGAACCATGGACGTATGTGAATCTGTCCTGGCTCAACGAGGACTCGGCACAGATGTGGTGGATGATATCCTGTTGGTGGGTGGCCAGACACGTATGCCATTGATCTGGGATAAAATTCGGAACCTATTCGGCAAAGAACCTCTCAAGGGTGTTCATCCCGATGAGTCAGTGGCCATCGGTGCGGCACTAATGGGTAAGTCCATCAATAAGAAGGCGTCTTTCAAGTTGGTGGACGTGCTTCCCATGTCCATTGGAATCGGGGTTCCAGGAGGAACTTTCCGTAAAGTCATTTCCGCCGGTACCGCGCTGCCCGCATCAAGGACGTATGGCCTTTATACCTACCTGGACAACCAGACCAAAATGGTCATTCCGGTCTACCAGGGAGAGGCCAGTGATGTGGATGAGAACGAACTGCTCGGAATCGTGGAATTGACAGGTATCGAACCTGGTCCTGCTGGAAGTAAAATGATCGAGATGACCTTTGGATTGACGCAGGAGTGTCTGCTCAGGGTTACAGCCAAAGAACGAGATGGAGGAGAGTTGGCGGATGTACAACTAAGCACCAGGGATTCAATGATGAACTTGATCTCCAAGCTGGATTCTGTAGCAAATACAGAAAGTCCATCCCCTGATGATGAAAAGCTACAATCAACCCCTGATGAAAAACCTGGGGAAAAGAAGGATGAAGATATTGTCCCAGAATCTGGATTTTCTGCAAAGATACGAGATGCCTGGAACTGGGTAAAAAACCTGTTTTATCGCGCCAGGAAGGGCTAACCCCCCATGGCTTGCAACTGCAAACCGAAGCACTTCGATTTCGGGGAACAAATGAGAATATCAAAGTTATTTTATCTATGTCATGTGGTTCTTTTTACGTTGGTGGCCTGTTCGTCTACTGACAACAATGGCCCTGAACCTCTGAAGGATTTGGAATACCGACTTTTCGACTGCCGAGCCGACCAGCCTCCAACGAGAACAAGCAAAGTGGCTCTGGATTGTATCATAGACGAAGGCTGCACCCAGAGACTGGTCACTGGTCATCGTGGTGCGGGCGGGGAGTTGGGCCTTTTTACTCCTGAAAACAGCCTTTCCGGAATCAGGCTCGCCATCCTTATGGGAGTTGACACAATCGAGATCGATGTACGTCATACCTCGGACGATCAACTGGTACTCATGCATGATGCCTCTTTGGAAAGGACAACCGGCATCGATAAAAACGTAGACGAGATGACATTGGAACAAATCACACAGATACCCCTGTTGGTGGATGGATACTTGGGAGACTTTTCATGCGAGCGTGTTCCTTCTTTCGAAGAGGTCCTGAAACTGGCTAAAGGAAGAATCAACATCGACATAGATACCAAAACCGACAGGGCGGACCTGGTGGCCAAGGCTATACGGGACTCGGACATGCTCGACCAGGCCTTCGTGTCTACTCCTGATATACAAAGCGCTGAACTCGCGCGTAATACCGTGCCAGAAGTCATGATCCAGGCTCGGCCCAAAGATATCCAGGACTACCAGACATCATGGGCTGAGTTGTCACCGCCGGCGCAGATAATAGAGGTGGAGCAAAGCCAGATAGATGATTTCAAGCAAATCGCCCAAAAATCCGGTAGCAAGCTCCTGGCGAATGCATTTTGGAAAGACGCCTTGGTGCTTACCGGAGGAGACACATCCGCCTACCTCGATATCTATGATGATGGCTTCGATGATATTCAATCAGAGTATCCTAACTGGGTGCTGGATGTCCTCGGTCGCAACTATTGGGCAAGTTGGCCGCCATATCGGGATATCGGAATCGACAGCCCTCTTTTTGGTGATTGATCCCGGCACGAACGCCTTGCGGTCCCTTGGACCAGAGAGTCAGATAATCGTGCACAGGAGTCTCTATATGCAAAGGATATTTTTTATAGCAATCCTGGCTACCATGATAACCTCCGGCCCATCTGCCGTGGCTGGCAATAAAAAGCCAACGACCAAACAAACAAAAAAGTCGTCACATCGAAAAACAATGATTCCTGAACGAGTGCTAACCGATCCGAACTGGCTCATGCTCGATCACGTCGAAGCTGTGTTCAAACTCATGAAAGCAGATCAGGGCAGATGTGAAAAGACCCTCAAAGACGTGGTATCATATGTAAACAAACACAAAACCAAGCTGTTGGCTCTTCGAAAGAAAGCGCAGGAGAATAAATGCAGCTTATGTCCCAAGGCCAAAAAAAAAGCTGATGACATTATCCTCTCCAGAGCGGAAAAATTGGGGGATAGATACGGTTCAATGATGTTTGACTACTACAAAAAATGCCCCAACCATGCTGAACGTCTCGTATCAACCATGCAGGTTCTCGGTTCAAAATGCAAAGAAGACAACTAGTATAAAATCCGGTAAGCAAAGTCGACCACCTTTGCTGGAAAATCCTGGAGATCTCCCTGAACATCCAGGTATTGTTGAAATTCAAGCGCTTGGGCGTTATCATCATTTTTTGAATAACTGGCGTCGAGAGTTCAACTTGTCGGAGGCACGCATGCGACTGTTGGAGTCAATACTTTTTTTATTAATGACGATTTTTCTGTCATGGGGAAGCATGGTTTATGCGGATGTCGAGACAGCAAAAGATTCCGCAAAGAGCGAAGACTCAGACGATCTCGAACTGGTTCCCTTGGTGAACCCCGATGCACCCCTTGTCATAGTCTGGACATCTGAAAACGACGATGTCTCCATCGAAGATGCCACGGCAATAGACAGCCAACTGTTTGAAGACATGGGATCAAGACGTGATATTCGGCTGTTTTCAAGAAAAAAAACTCTTAGCATCGTGGATGAAAGCGGCGATAAGAGACTCATGCATTGTAAGTGGGCAGATCCGTGTCTGGTTGGAATAGGCAAGCATGCAAAGGCCGACATGGTCTTAGGGGTAAAACTTACCGGCACAAAGGAACAATATTTTTTAGCATTCAAGCTCATTGCGCTTGGCGATAAACCAGGAAAAGTAATAAAATTCACATCCGGAAAATTGAGCGAGTTGTTGGTGGGTGGAATAGCCAAGGCCGTAGAATCGGTTCTCAAGGCTAAAGCCACTCCAATGAAAAAGCCCCCCCCCCTTCCACCCAAAAAAGCACAAGCACCCAATGCACTCAATCCTCTGAAACACTCTGCAGCACAACAGGCACCTGCTCAACAGAAAAAACAATTCCCACCGAAATCGACAGACACCGCTATAACGAGCCTGCCACAGACACCGAAAGCTAAAATCGTTCCGCCTCGTCCTGTTGACGAGGTAGAAAAACGCCCTGAGCCACCTGGATTTTTCAGCAGGCACCTCGGCTCTTCCATAGCAACCGGTCTTGGTATCGCTTTTGCCGGGGCAGCAATAGGTTTCGGAGTTGAAGCTGCAGATGCGAAAGACAAGATAGAATTTCAATGGGATCCGGCTGTCGACGACTCTGGGCGTTCAAATGCGTTGACCGCCAACATCCTCTTCGGGCTCTCGGGACTATCCATCATTGTTGCAGTCGTTCTATTCGTCATAGAACCCTCAGCCGACGATTATACCCTTTCTTTCAATTCCGATGGAGCAGCGGCGGGTTTCCGTTTCTGATTCCGGAATGATTTATCAGGGAGGCAACTCATGTCGAAAACCGGCTCCATTTTCTTAGCGTTATATCTTGCCGGTTGTGTATATGACCCGGTGTACGAAGGAACTCATTGTGGACCTGGGTCAACCTGTCCTGAAGGCTACATATGTGACGACACCACGAAAATCTGCACCAAGTCCTCCACGGAGGCGGCATCCAACGATGGTCAGGATGCGGGTGAGGATGCAGGTCAAGCTGACGATTCGAACATAACTGATCAAATCCTGGATGCTGGGTCGGATGAAAACGGCGACACACAAAACGCGACTCCAGATGAGGGTGACTTGCAAGATGGGCAGGGTAATGATGATGCCGCGGATGAATCACCTGCAGACCAAGACCCGTGCGGTGGCTGCGGCCCTGGACACTGGTGCGATGAATCGGGAAACTCCTGCAAGCCGTGCAATGATCTTACCCACTGTGGAACATCATGCCAACCCTGCGACGATGGTCAAACCTGTTCCAACGTCGGAGATGGAGGCTTCTGCTGCCTTGGTGCCTGTGATTTTTCAACTGCCTGCAAAAGGCAGCAGTGTGACTCGTCCACCCTCATATGCAAGGCGAGCTTCAACCCCCTGTCTTATTCATGGGTGGAACTATCCGATGGGAGTGCTCTGTTTTGTGCGCTTAGCGACCAAGATGGAATAGTTGCAGGCGCAGACCAATGCGATCCAGATGACTCAAATTACCTTCTGGTATTCTGCCCTTGGGGAGGAACATGCGGAGACGACCAGCAATGCGCACCTGACGTGTCATACGGAACTCCGCACCTGTGTGGCCCGTCATTTGGATGTGATACCGACCATTGCCGCATGCATTACCAAAATGGCGTATCCTGCCAATTCAACTTCGACTGTGAAAGCTTCTGTTGCCAGAGAGGGGACAATCCGACCTGTGCTTCACCGGATGGCACCAGATCCAATTGCAGACTATCCACGACTTTTTATAAGGAAGGAGCCACTAAATACTCCTGGCACACCCTGCCTCAAAACTCTGACACGGATCCCCACGACATCAGCGCTTGGTGGTGGAGTCATAACAGCGAACACCCGGCTGAAGAATGTAGCACCGATTCTGACTGCGACACTGGTGACTGCCATGATTTCAGCGGAATCGGCAATCGCTGTCGGTTTCCCAATTGTATGCCCAACACTGAGGCGGACACCATACGGTCTCATTATTTTTGTAATTCAAACGAACTGGATCACACGGGCCATATCAATGTCGTAACGAACCAAGATCCCTACCCCACCGAGACACCACCCCATTGCGTATACAGCGAATAACCGGGACCAAACATATCAAAGGCCCCTGCTCAAAGGCCATGGCCTGGGAATGAACAGCTCGTTGTATAACCACAGTGCATACCTGTCCGTCATTCCCGCTATGAAATCGCAGATTCTCCTGTCCAGGCCAAAAACTCCGGAAGCTTTTCCTTCCCGCCCCTTTCCTGCCAACCTATCGAACGTTGAAGGTTGCTCAATGAAAATACTGAACAAGTCCGTGAGCATCTTTCTGCACTTGGTGAATTCCTCATGGACCACTGGATTGTCATACACCTTTTCGTATAGAAAATCCCTCATGTCCTGCAGAGCTTCTTCCAACTCGTCACTCATCTGGATCAGGTCGCCATCATCCAGGTTGGTACTGTATAATACATCCTTGACCATTCGATCTATCCTGGCCGAATGGGAAGGGCCGAGAGTTTTCAAAAGCTCCTTCGGCACGTCCGACTCGACGATTATTCCTGCTCGGATGGCATCGTCGAGATCATGATTTACGTAAGCCACTATGTCAGATAGACGAACGAGTTGTCCCTCCAGGGTAATGGGCAGATTGCTTCCCGCCCCAGAGAGAATCTTACCCCTTCCCTTGGAGTGTTGTGCTATTCCGTCAATTGTCTCTATGGTAAGATTCAGACCTTGGCCATCTCGTTCCAATAAGTCTACCACCCTTACACTTTGGTTTACGTGTCTGAATCCACCAGGCATCAGGTCATTGAGCACAGCTTCGCCCGCATGTCCAAAAGGAGTATGCCCCAGGTCATGTCCCAAAGCTATGGCTTCCGTCAGATGTTCATTGAGCATCAATGCCCTGGCCAGGGTTCTTGCAATCTGTGACACCTCCAACGTATGGGTCATTCGCGTCCTGTAATGGTCACCTTGAGGAGCCAGAAAAACCTGTGTCTTTCGCAGCAGGCGTCTGAAAGACTTGCTGTGCAAAATTTTATCCCGATCGTGCTGAAAGGCCGGGCGAATGGAGCATGGTTGTTCCTGTCTTTTTCGTCCCCTGTTATGATCGGAAAAAGCTGCCCTTGGATGCAACACTTGGTGCTCCTGTTGTTCGATCATGTTGCGAATGCTCATTACAGATTCCCTCCATGGTACATTTCAAGCCAACTCCAGATCGACTCTTCGTTTGACAAGGTCCGATGATACTATTCGTACCCTGAACTCCTGGCCGACCCTGAATGTTTTTCCCGAACGCCTCGCCACCAGGGCCAACCTTTGAGGATCATAATCATAATATCCTCCGCTAAGACGTGAAATGTGAATCAATCCCTCGACCATACTTGGACGAAGACGCACGAACAGACCAATGTCAGAAGCGCCTGTGACAACAGAGTCGAATTCCAAGCCCTCACGTTCCTGCGCCCATGCGGCCTGGTACAAACTTGCGGCCGCTCTTTCTGCTGCAATGGATCTTCGTTCAGCTCTGGAGCAGGATTCCGCCAACTGCCGAACACGGTCGATGGAAAGCGGCCATCGAGCAACAGCTGGTTTTGAGCATCTAAGATCCAGACCTTGTTCTTCAACGGAATCCAGCAACGCAGCTAGTTGCCTGTGGATGACCAAATCGGGATAGCGCCTGATGGGTGAAGTGAAATGTAGATAACGATCAGTTGCCAATCCAAAATGTTTTTTAGGTTCTTCGCTATACTTTGCCTGCATCAAACTTTTCAGCAAAAGCTGTGACAACGCCGGTCCCACTGGCCTGTCTTCAATACTCCTCAGAAAGGCAGCCACATGGACTGGCTCCGGCTCATACCCGAAGTCGGGTTTACATCCCAAAGCGGTCGCTGTGAAAATGAATTCCTTCATCTTTTTTGTATCAGGTTGTTCATGTATTCGGTACAACGCGGGCACGGCCAATCGCTCCAACAGCCTGCCAACTGCTTCGTTTGCCGCCACCATGAAAGCCTCGATCATCCTGTTTGCCAGTCCATGGGGTACAGCACCAGCGTCTATCACCTGTCCTTCGTGACCGATGGAAAAATGGATTTCGGGCAAATCGAAAAGAATCTGGCCCCTCATCTTCATTCTGTTCAACAAAGCCTTGGCACAACCGGCCATTGTTTCTACTTGCATCAGGTCCACTGGATTGCCATGTTTCCCATCCAGCACTGCCTGTACCTGCTCATAAGTCAACCTGGCAACGGAACGAATCAACGTTCTCATCACCCTCCCACCTGACACCCTGCCATCTTTGGAGACTTCCATCTCAACGGTGATGGCGGCTTTATCCTTCCGTGGTGACAGACTACAAATGTCTTCGCTCAAGACCTGGGGCAGCATGGGAATGACCCTTGCCGGCAAATAGGTTGAACATCCCCTCCTGGCTGCCTCCAAATCCATGTTAGAACCCACGGGAACGAATGCCGAGACATCTGCAATACTCACCCAAAGGCGCCAACCCCGCCCGGTGGATTCCACGAATACTGCGTCGTCGAAATCCTTGGCGTCATCAGGGTCGATGGTCACATGCGGCAGGTGTCTGAGATCTAGCCGATTGTCCTTTGCCATATCATCGAATTCCATGGCAAGTTCACGTGTACTGCCAGATGAAGAAGCAACATCAGCAGGAAAATCTATTTCTAGTCCATATTCCAGCAGCAACCGTTCCAACTCGGTTTCCAAGTCACCTTGGGCTCCTAACACGCGAAAGATTTCTCCTTTGAGTTTTCCAGTGGCGTCGGGAACATCCACATACACAGCAACGAGCTTTTCATCATCATCGAGGTAATCACTTTGATTTTTTATAAACACGGGAGGACAAAACCTCTCATTTTCAGGCGTTACAAAACAAGCCTTTGCAATCCGGTGAAATACCCCAACGATCATACGCTTGCCAGGCTTTACGAGCTTGACCACGCGACCCTTGTTTGCAATCCTTGCCCTTGCCTCAGGACCGCTCATCGCTTCCGCCACCACGACATCTCCGGCAAGGGCACCATTTAGCTGCTGCGCGCTAACTTGCATGAGCACGGTCTGGTCCTCAGACAAGACAGGAAAATACCTACCCCTGGGATTACCGAGTTTTCCCGTAACCTCCTTTGCCTGCCTGCCTGCACTGTAGCGTCCCCGGCCCTCGGACAGGACCTTTCCCTGAAAGACCAAATCCTTTACCAATCGCCTGACAGTACGCTTGGCATGGGAAGCAAGACCCAGCATGCCTGTCAGCTTTCCTATGGACAACGGACGAGCGGCTTCTTCCAGGATTTTCAGGAGACTCCTTTGCAGTTCCAGATCTCGCATCCTGCTCAAGATGGCATCCCCACGAGTCGAGCAGCGTTATCGAAAACCACCTTGCGAATCGTGTGTTCTTCCAGCCCCATGTCCCTCATGGCTGATATGCATCCAGGAATGGCAAAAAGATACGATGGATTGGCACCGAGATCGGAGTTTATCAAAATGCGCTCGGAACCATACTCTGCCACCAGTTCAGCACCATTCTCAGGTGAAAGTTTCACAGGATGTATGCTCAATCCCAAATGACATCCAGCCTCCTTTGCCACAGGTAATGTTTCGCTCGTCAGGTGGTCTACAATCACCCTGGAGGCATCCAGGCCTGATTCGGCAAGCAGATCCAAGGAAAGTTCAAGAGCCCTGAGCTTCTCCTCCACAGGGGTATGCATCACCACCAAGAGGTTTTTTTGTTTTGCAACAGCAAAGGCCTTAGCTAAAACCTTTTTTTCAACCTTGTCCATCTTGAACAAGCCCACTTCTCCCACGGCACATGCCTCGTACTTTTCGGTAAGCTCAGACCAGTTTTCCAAGAACCCATCCAGACCATGCTCTGGTAAAGCAGCAGGATGGGCACCTATTGCGATCCATGGATGAATTCCAGCAGCGCCCAGTCTTTTGCGCTCTAAAACGTGAAGCCTTCTAAAGTGGTCCTCGAGCCCCTGCACCGTGGAATATCCTCCTCCCGGTCCTGCAACCGCCATTACTCCCCGGCATCCTGCCAGATACAGCTTGGATAAATCCTCGGATGAACGGGATTCTGCATGCATGTGCAAATCGATGAATTCCATAGGTTCGTACATTTGATCTCCAACAACAAAAGGATATCGAATCGATGATACACCATATACAACACATTATCCCAGCGAAAGCTTCTGTTCGTTTTTCATTATTCCCCTAGTCTCCCATAAAAATCGCTTCTCACTGCCATGAGCGGCTTGTCTTGTAGTCTTAGACTTTTCATAGTGAGACTTGACCAACGACTCGGGTCACCGTATGCTGATTTAAAATCACTCAGGGAGAACAGAGCCATGGAAATACTGGACTTTCGTGTTAGGCCACAAACGGACTATTTTTATCGCAATATATATCCGAACACCATGCCGGCTTATGCTCCATACATACGACTTTTTGACATGAGTGAGGAAGATGGAAGGTTGATACGAAAGCCCATCGAACAATCCATCCATGAGATGGCGCAACAGGGAATTTCGAAAGCCGTAATCTTCGCAGGTGAGGCTCAAGGCAACAAGGAAGTATACAAGGTGTGCTCTCAATACCCTGAGACCTATGTGGGTCTTGCCGGCATCAATATAAAAGAGGGTGTGACAAAGGGAGTGGAGGACCTGGAACAAGCCCTGGACGAATTCGGACTAAAGGGGCTGTCTCTTGGACCGTTTGCAAGCGGAATTGCAGCTACTGATTCGAGATACTACCCTTTGTATAGTTTGCTTGAACGAAAGGGGAAAATTCTTCAGTGCCATTCGGCCATACACTACAATCCTGATGTTCCTCTTGATATTGCAGACCCCCAACATCTGGACAGGATAGCGGTGGATTTTCCAAACCTGAAGATTGTCATGTCCCATGCCGGGTTCGGTTTTGGTGATGTGGGGACCACAGTCGCTATTCGCCACCCCAACATGTACATCGATCTATCCGGGCTTCATCCAAAGTATCTGCCGGAAAGGCTCATAGGTTTGTCGAACACCTTGTTGAAAAAAAAGGTAATATTCGGAACCAACTATCCATGTCTCAATTTCGAGATTGTCCATGCGTGGAAGAGGGTCATTAGGGAAGATAACCAACCACTTTTCTTCGCGCAAAACGCCAAGCGAGTGCTCGGGATTGATTGATCATGCCAACAAACCAGGCCTATATACCGGTGGATCCCTTCACCGAGGTAATGTTTTGTAAAGACAGCGACACCTACCCTTTTACCGATTTCACGCAAATTCAGTTCAGGGGAAAACTGGACAAGTCGGCCATGGCGCAAGCATGGGATGAAGCGATTAAAATGGTGCCACTTTTTTCCAGTCATCTTCACCTGAAGCGGTATGGCTTGATTGAATTACCAGTTTGGCAAGTTTCAAGCGATCTAAACCAGTTAAAATTCGTCGATTGTCGCAAATCAGTTTCAGAGCCCTTTGACCCAATGGAGTTTTCCATGAAATTTCACAGGAAGAGAATTGAAAAACGAATCGATCTCTTCCATGAATTTCCATTCCAGGGGTTCTTCCTTCAGATTTTTCCAAACAGATGGATACTGTCCATCATCTATCAGCATTCGGTGGTGGATCCGAACAAAGCTTACAAAGTCCTAACCAAGCTCTTGGCATTGTATCATGAAAAAGTCACAGGCAAGCCGCCTCATTGGTCTTCTGTGCTCGGTATGGCGTCTTTGAAAAGACATGACAAACAGTTATGGAATCCACCCTGGCACACCGGCATAACATTCCCTGCCGAATACATAAAAGGCATCATTTCCCACACTGGATGGAAAAGAAAAGAAGGAAGAATAACAATCAGAGCCATCGCCTCGAACTCTGTCCGCGACTACTCTCTGGTAAAAGGCAGACATGGGCTTAGATTGGTCTTCGACGACTGGACTTTCATACAGGGCTTGCTCAACCGGGCCAAGCGCCAAAAAGCATCACTGAATGACTTACTCATGGCGATTATGCAAAAGGTCGTCACAGACTGGAACGGGCAAAGAGCAGCCCCACACGACTGGCTTCACATGATTGTCGCTACAAGTCTCAAAGGTCGCACTGAAATACCTGATACAGTGGGGACGGGTTTATCCGCACTGTCTTTTGTAACCAGGGCAACCAAGATGAAAAATCTTGATGATATGACGGAATTTTTCAGGGACTACCGAAAAGACCTTTTGAAAAATCACTTCGATATAA
>CAYSLH010000030.1:0-9549 GCA_964431605.1 uncultured Myxococcales bacterium | reverse complement strand
CTCTGCTGAGACTGCTTCCGTTCGAGGTTCGGCGTCAGAAGCTGGCCAAGATGCTGACCTCGTCACCCATTACTTTCAACCTTTCTAACGTGGGAGTGGTTTGGCCTAAAATTGAAGGAGGTAAAGCCACTTATGATTCTGTATTACTTGGCGCAGGCGAGTTGGAAATAGAAGACATGCATTCGTGTCCCACGTTCGGCCCCAAAACCAGCCTTGGATTGGTGGTCAGAATGCATAACCGACGGTTGTACATGAACTTTGTTTGTGACAGGTTCCGGTTTACCAACGAAGAAGCAGCTGAACTCATACTGAAGACTAAAGCGGCTTTACTCAACTCGGTTTGAACAAGCCCGAAAGGAACAAAAACCGATCAGACGTTGAATCGGTAATTGACCACATCTCCATCAACAAGCTGATAATCCTTGCCTTCAAGCCTAAGCTTGCCCTTCTTCTTGGCCTCGTCAAACCCGCCCATCTCCACCACGGTCTCATAATCGATCACCTCGGCCCTTATGAAGCCACGCGCAATATCACTATGCACAGCACCAGCACCCTCGACGGCCGTTGAACCCTTGGCCACGGTCCATGCCCTGACCTCGTCCGGGCCAACCGTAAAAAAACTCATTAGGCCCAACAAATCGTAACACGTACGGATTACCAATTCTCTAGCCGGTTCGGAAATTCCGTAATCCGCCAAGAACTCCCTGGCTTCTTCCGGTGACAGCTCAGCGATCTCCGCCTCCAGGCCGGCACACAGAGAAAGCACCTTGGCTGAATCGTTCTGCCTGGCAGCACTCAGGTCATCAGCTAGCCTGTCCACGGAAAAAGCTTCCTGACCTTCGGCAATATTGACCAATGTAACGATGGGTTTTGCGGTTAGAAACGAAAAACTCTTTAGTTCATCGGCATTGACTATATCATCATATCCCCTCAATGCCGTTCCTTCACCCAACAATTTTTGAGCTTTCTCTAACAGCTCGAACTCCCTCTGAGCCGGTCCCGACTTGTGACTACCTTCCTTGCGCAATCTTTCCAAACGCTTTTCGCACTGGGAAAGATCCGCCAGGGCCAATTCCGCATCCACCTCGGCTATGGCCTCTGAGACAAACTCGTCTGCTGCCTCCGGTAAACTGAACCCATCAATTACGTGCAATAGAGCCTGGGCCGGTCGCACGGAATGCAAAAAGCTCGCACCAAGTTCACCGGATTTTTTGGTCATGCCAGCGCCACCAGGCAGGTCCACGAACTCCACCACGGCCTTTATGGTCTTTTTGGGTTTGTACATCTGAGACAGTACATCCACTCTGTCGTCGGGCACCTGTACCCCAGCTATGGATGGGTCCGATCCCTGCTCGGGTTTTTTTCCCGACAGGGCCTGGAACACTGTGGATTTTCCCGATGAAGGCATTCCGATAATCGCAACTCGCACAACGATACTCCCAAGGTTGAAATGATGCCAGACTATACATGGATGAAGGAGGAATATAAAGGGAATATCTCCAGTCTCCACAAAACTACAAAACCTAAAATTCAGCCAACCTCCCTAAAAGACCGCACGGGGAACAATAAAAAAACCTGCTTGTTATTTTTCCCTGGATACGATAGCCAACCGGAGCACCAAATAAAGAACAGAACAAAAGAGAGAGGCGATTGGCAGAAAAAGTTCAATTCAAACGTAACATCGGACTGTTCATGGCAGTGATGATCGGGATCGGAGCCATGATGGGTCCTGGGATATTCGCACTACCTTCGGAGTTGGCACGAATGGTAGGCCCCCTGGGTATTGTTGTTTACCTGGTGATGGGAATTGTGACTTTTTTCACTGCTCTGAACTACAGCGAACTTGGAGCAGCCATACCCTTGGCCGGTGGTGGTTATTCGTTTGCCAGCCGCACCCTTCCCAAACCTATCGCGTTCTTCACTGGTTGGTTCTTCTGGATAGGAAACACGCTCGCTTGTGCCATGTACGGAGTAATATTTGCAATTACCATCCAGACCTACCTTTGGCCGCAAGCCGATATAATCATCATAGTGGTCACTACCACCCTGGTCTTCACAGCAGTCAACTACCGTGGAATCAGTGAAGCGCTGAAGATCATCACGATCATGAACATTGTGGAACTTGCGGTTTTAGTCGGAGTAGCGGCCTTAGGCGTTTTTCAGGTGGAACCGGCCAACCTCAAGCCTTTAGCTCCCATGGGTATTGAGCCATTTGTGCCCGCCATGGCACTGATCTATATCTCTTTTGTGGGATTCGAGTTGATCACTGTGGCGTCCGAAGAGATCATAAACCCAGGGAAGGTCATCCCTCAAGCGATCATCATCACTCTGGGTGTGGGAATTGCCATCTACGTCTTCGTGGTCCTAGTAATGATGGGCTCTGTAAACCACAAGCAGCTCGGCACCACGGATGTTCCCTTTATCATGGTCGCCGACCATCTCTTTGGAGGATGGGGGCGCTGGGCCGCCATCATCGCCACCATAATGGCAAGCCTCTCGGCCTTCAGCGTAACCCTTGGTGCAAGCGCCCGCGTGCTCTATGCCCTGGGTCGGGATGGTCACTTTCCTGGTTTTTTTGCAAAACTCCATCCTGTCAGGCGTACCCCATATCTCGCTTTGCTTACCTGCTCGGCCATAGTCATAATTTTTGGCTCATCCGGAATCATTAAGTTTGTGGCATCGTTGAGTGACTTCGGCTATCTCATGGGTCTTGGCATAGTCAATTATTCGGTAATCACTCTACATAAAAGGATGCCTAACCTTAGAAGACCTTTTAAGGTGATGCTTTACCCGGTGGTGCCGATTTTAGGTATCCTGTCGTGCTGGCTCTTTGTTCCATTTCTCGAAATGAGGAGTTTTATCCTTGGCGCGGCCCTTACAGCGGTGGGAGCAATCGTCTATTTTCTCAAACCTTCAAACAGAGATTCCTTCAGAAAAATCCCAGGCGCGCTCGAATATATCAAGTTGAGGGTAGCATTCTTTTTGAGGAGGAAACGCATGCATGTGCTCATTATTGACGGTGGCGGCAAACAGGGCGTAAATATCGCTACTCGCCTGCTGGCAAAAGATGAATACAGGTTGATGTTCCGTTCGGCGGAACACAAGATCACCTTCATCGAACAGGACGACGCCAAGTGCCAGGAATTGGAAAAGCGTTTCAGCACTCCAATATTCCAGGGTGACGGATCCAAAAAAGAAATCCTGGAACAAGTAGGGCTCGATAGTGTGGACGTTGCCATAGCTGCATCGGATGATGATGGCAGAAACGTTATAGTAGCGCTCCAAGCCAAACGCATGGGCCTGAGCCAGGTAATTGCTATTGTACAGGATCCAGACTACCTTCCGCTTTTAGAAGAAAGTGGAGTAGTAGCCATGAGCGCGCCCCGAGCCACTGCCGCCATGGTGGAAAACTACCTGGACAGGCCAGGTGTTGCTGAATTGTTCGAAATTGGCACAGGCGTTGCCAGCCTTGTGGGAGTCATCGTTCCATCCAAGTCTCGAGTAGCAGGAAAGCAGATTTCCGAAATCGATATTCCCGAACAATGTGTGGTTGCGGCGGTCATACGCGGAAAGCACTTCGTAGTACCTCGCGGAAATACCAAGATCGAGGTAGACGACCACGTGGTTTTTGTTGGACGACCCGCAGATATCAAAAAAGCCCGTGAGAGGTTCACCAGGGAAGAATAGCACCCGAAAACCCGGAAAAACTCCCAACTATTCGCCGATGATAATCCGTAGCTCTGCATAAAAAGCGTTGGAAGACTGACGCTCCGAGGCAAGGTTTATTCCCACATATGCCAATCTCAGCCGATAGAGATCACCGATTGATAAATCCACACCCATATCAAGCTCATCCTCGAAATCGTCGGAACTCAGCCTGAAACTCTGAACATAGTAATGAACAAAGGGTTTGACATACTCTACAAACGGCCACGCAGCGCCCACATAACCAACATGTCCATTATACAACGAATAACGCCTGATGAGCCCCCATGACAGGTTTTCATAAGGGCTCATTATACGATGTTCATTTGATTCCCCGAAAGAGCTGGCAATCCCTAGCTTGAATCTTGGCGAAGACTGTTTCTTTCCCGTCCTGGCCCTAAATTCCAACACGAACCCTGGGAGAAACTGGTTATCATAGTCTAAAAAGCCCAAGGCATCGAAGGTAAAAGAAAGGTACCTCTTGACGATTGGGCCTGCGAACTCCACACTTAGTGCATGGCTCTGAAGTCTTTCTAACTCCCTGGGATAGGAAAACAGGTACATGGCCACCAATCTAAATGGCCGTACTCCTTTAAAACTGGTGGTCAGTCCGGCAGCCATGTTGTTCCAAATTTTTGACGACATGGTCTTCCAACCGATATTGTCTGATGCATATCTCATCCACATGCAGTTGGACACAGACCTCATGAGCTTCCTGGCAGTCACACCTGAAAAAATCGATACGTTGAATAGTTTCGTTCTATACTCACCGGAAAGTCCAACGAATCTCTGGTCCAACAACGCAGCAGTTCCAAAACTAAAAGCCTGTAAGCCTGCGGTAACTCGATAGTCTCCAGGATCATATTCCGCAATGGCCTGGGTCAATCGAAAATCGAACCCCTTGGGTGTCTTGTATTCCCATCCTGGTTTTGCGAACCTGGCCTCGGCTTCAAATGAAAAAGTAAGCCCGTCCAACGGATACCATGCAACAGCAGGTTTGAGACCCAGCATCATATTGTTCTGAAAATCGACGATTCCCTCCGGGTCTGAAGAAGGCAGGCCCTCGGCCACGGATGCGCCAAAATAAAACCCTCTGAACTCAGCCCCAATTTCCAACGAATCCAGCACTTGGAACATGTGACTTGGAAGCCTTGAAGGACACTCCCTCCCCGACCCTCGTCCGGGCAACAGGACTCCAACTATCATCACGGAATAAATGACAAGCCTTAGGTTCATTTCAATCCTCTAATTTTTGATTGCCCCTTGTTGCACCCACTTGAGAAAAAGGTTGTATTGGTGTCCACCCTTTGGCCATGACACAGGATGCCTGGCTCCACCTGATGCCCACCACAAAAAGCTGTGGTAACCCTCTGCATCATTCACATCCACGTATCTCATGATCTCGGGATAATCGCTTGCTGAACCCATGAGCTTCACTCCATATTGCCCGGCATAGTGGCAACGCCTGCAATCAGAACCTATCATGGGTACTATTTCAGATGAAAAAGACACCATGGGGACACCATCGTCGGCGTCTGGGCCCGTGTCTGAGGTTGCATCGTATCCGTCTTCCACACCGCCATCGTTGAGTTCATCATGTCGAGACTCACCATCACCATCTGCCATGTCCCAATCACCATCTTCCAAACCGCCATCGCTTTTATCAAATTTGCAAAAACCGAACTTGGATTCGGTACAGTTATCACTCCTTGCGCAAACACCTTTATGGGTCGCAGGATCTCGATAACAGACTTGGCCGGTTGAAGAAGATGAATCGGGACAGAAACAAGTTACAGACAGGCAATCACTGTTGAACCTGCAGTCTCCAAAAAACGTCATGTCGAAACAATCCCTCTTCATTCCTCCATCGATCCAAGAAGACACGGTGAGATACTCACTGCCTCCCTCAGGCCACAACACAGGATGCATGAACGCCCCTGACGCCCACTGCATCAATGGACTGCCTGCAGAATCATAGGGTAACGAATACCTCATAAGTTCCTGGTAATCAGCGGGATCGCCTCGAAGCTTTATTCCATATTCTCCGTGATAATGGCAAAGAGCACAATCACGTTCCAACAATGGAAGAACGTTTTTTTCAAAACAGGCATTTACCTCGGTTGTTTCCACCGATGCTTCACAAGATGCCACGAGCATAGATGCGACTAAGTATAAAAAAGCGAATCTTGCCAACGTTCAGTCTCCTGTGATGCTAAATGAAAGGGCTCTTTTTTTCTCGAGGACCGGTATACGACAAAAGAAATCCCTGGATCACTTCTTCTTGATTTTGACGATTCCCTCGCTCAAACCTTTTTTGGAACACTCTCTCCATACCCTGATAGAGCCTTGCTCGCCCTCTAGTTGAAACTCGATCACATTTTCAAACAGGCCCCTTCTGACCTTCTTGAAACCTGTGCTCTTTATAATCTTCACTGAGTTTGCGTCCACATGCACATCATCGTCGTCCAGAACACACTTTCTGTGCTCCCATTTCACAATGGCCTTGACCGTTCCCTTGCCATCCGCTCCCACCTGTACCTCTTCGGGATCAAAGGTAATATGGCAAGCAAGCGCGTCTGAAGCAAAAGCTGCCATGACGAAAACAACGGCTCCCAGGATTATCGAAATTTTTTTCATGTGACTACTCCTTCCGATGAAAGTTCAATGTTCAGATGTTGATATGATATGCTCATGTGATTTGTTCACTCTGGATTTTTTTGAAGAAGAATATTCCAGACAATCCCACTTACAAGCTGTCTCACACTCCCTGCACATTATGCATTCAGCCCGGTCTATGGTTACACCTTTGCCCTTTTCAAAGACTATGGCATCCACCTGACAGGCGACTTCGCACTTTCCACAGGCATGGCAGGAGTCTTGCTTGATTCGCATCCTTACATGGCTGACTAAAGCCAATAGGCCCAGCAATCCGCCGATGGGACATAGGTACCGGCAAAAAGCTCTACTGATGAACACAGATGAGACCAACACCACCGAAAGATAGATGATCAAAAAGGTGGAACCATCGAGGTTGAATATTACCTTGAAAGGGCCACCCCACTCGCGAAAAAATCTAAAATGCCATATCAAGGGCGCGGCTACCAACACCACCAAGCTCAAGTACTTTCCATACTTCAGGACTCTGTCCAATTTTTCCGGAACCTTCACCCCAACAGATGGTCTGTAAATATACTCCTGGATAATGCCCTTGGGACAAATCCAACCACAAAAATATCGGCTGAACATAATGCCGCCTAAGACTAGTATCCCCACCTTCAAAAGGTGCATCACGATTGGAGTATCATCGAACACATGCAAGGCCGCCAGTTCCAAAGCTCCTGTGGGTCTTGGGCAAGCAGCCTGTAAAAACCCGAAATAGGCCAGGGACTCCACTAGCAGCACAGCTCTCAACAAACGCCCTTTCTTTGCAAAAAGAGCCATGGGGACGATGGCGAGGGTTGCCAGGAACAAAAGATAGTCGAAAGTCCAAAATTTCACACCATCCACCGGCAGAAAAAACAACCCGATTCCACAAGCCCCAAGAATCAACGCAGCCAACATGGTCCAAAGAGGTCTCTTGCTCACCACTGCTGTGGAGTCTTCCGGCTCGCCTCCTGATGCGTATGACATTGTCGCTCACCTTGTTTAGTAAAACCATAGTTCAGTAAAACTATAGGAATAGTAATCCTAAAAACCACGCACCATTCAAGACAAAACTACTCTCTTTACCGATCTTTGTCCATAGACTGCTTTGATTATTATCTATTCCCATGAAACTGACACAAAGCCTTGACTCTATAAGCAACTTAAGGCAAAAAGGGTACGGCATCTATGAAATTATTTATATGCTTTTGTTCGTAGAGCCTGGATACTGGGACCTCAACATCTGGGTCACGGGAGAATGGAATGAGTGAGAAGAACTCGGTAGCCATAGGCGTTTACGTCTGTCACTGCGGTACCAATATCGCCGGCACAGTGGACGTGGAGGCGGTCGCTGCTGCCATTAGGGAAGAACCTGGCGTGGTGCTTGCAAAAGACTACAAGTTCATGTGTTCAGATCCTGGCCAGGAAATGCTCAAAAAAGACATAAAAGAGTACAACCTGGATCGGCTCGTGGTGTCGGCATGCTCACCTTTGATGCATGAAAAGACCTTCCGGAAAGCCGCTGCAGAAGCCGGTTTGGACCCCTTCCTGGTCCAGATGGCCAATATTCGCGAGCATTGTTCCTGGGTAACCAAGGATAAGCAACAAGCCACACCCAAGGCCATCTCAGCGGTCAAAGCAGCGGTCAACAGGATCCGATGGGCAAGACCTCTGCCCATAAATACAGCCACGGTGGAACCGTCCACGCTCATATTGGGAGCGGGAGTTGCTGGAATACAGGCTGCGCTGGATATTGCAGAGGCTGGATTCAACGTATACCTGGTGGAAAGACAAGACCACATAGGTGGACACATCACCATGATGGACCGGGTCTTTCCAACCCTTGAATCCGTGGATGAACTTCTCAATCCAAGGATTGAAAAGATTCTCCAAAACGATCGCATACAGGTCCTCACCAGGCACGAGGCGGTGGAAGTAACCGGGTCAGTTGGTGACTTCACAGTCAAGCTCAAAGACCTGGATATGGATGGCGCATCTGTGGAAAAAGAGCTCAAAGTTGGAACGATTATCCTGGCCACTGGATATGACATGTACGACTTGAGCCAACTTACCCAGTTTGGCTACAACAGGCTCGACGATGTATATACCGGACTGGAGTTCGAACAAATGACCCGTCAGGATGGGCCCACCGGTGGAAAAATACTCAAGAAAAACGGACAAGAGCCCACCTCTGTAGCAATTTTGCATTGTATTGGGTCCCGTGATGAAAACCACTGCCAATATTGTTCGAGAGTCTGCTGCATGTACTCGCTAAAACATGCAGCCATTATCAAGGAACGGACTTCTGCAATAACATACAATTTTTACATAGACATACGAGCATTCGGAAAGGGACACGAGGAGTTTTACAAAAAGGTCGGTTCACAAGGCGCTCGATTCATCAGGGGCAAAGTTGGACAGGTAACGGATCTCATAGACCCCGAACTCGACGAACCAGAGGGCTCTCTAATCGTTATTGCTGAAGACACGAACCTGCAACAAATGATCAGGGTTCCCGTGGATATGGTGATTCTGGCCGGAGCCATGGTTCCTTCCGAGACAGCGGACAGGGTTCAGAAGATGCTCCGGATTTCCAAGAGTACAGATCGCTTTTTTCAGGAACGGCACCCGAAACTCGCGCCCACCGAGACAGCCACCGACGGCATTTTTCTCTGCGGTGCGGCTCAGGCGCCAAAGGATATCCCAGAATCCATTGCTCAGGCTTCAGGCGCAGCCTCAGCAGCCCTGCGCCTATTGGAACAGGGAGAGGTTGAATTAGACCCTTCGGTCGCAGTGGTAAATGCAGCCATGTGTACAGGGTGCAAAATGTGCATCGAAGTCTGCGCATACAACGCCATCGGCTTCAACGACCGATGGAACATCGCAGAGATCAACGCCAACCTATGCAAGGGCTGCGGAACCTGCGCAGCCACATGCAGAGCTAACGCCATCGAGAGTCAACATTTTACCGACAAGCAGATCGTTTTCGAATTGATGGGGCTGTTGTCCGATGGATAAACGCAACAACATCACCAAAATGCGGAGGACTTCCTCATGAGCGACATAAAAGAGCCCCGGATTGTTGGGTTCCTTTGTACTTGGTGTTCATACACGGGCGCAGACTTGGCAGGGACATCCAGGATGGAAGTACCACCAAACCTGCGCATCATCCGAGTGCCATGTTCGGGACGAATCGACCCT
>CAYSLH010000029.1:0-27878 GCA_964431605.1 uncultured Myxococcales bacterium | reverse complement strand
AGGCGGGAGATGACGCGGCCGGGTTGGGGATCTCTGAAAACCTGCGTGCTCAGATTCGTTCCGTCAACCAGGCGCAGCGTAATGCGTTTGACGGAGTGAGCGTGATCCAGACAGCAGAGGGCGCATTGAACGAGGTCTCCAATATCCTCATCCGCATGAGGGAACTTGCCATGCAAAGCTCCTCTGATGGTGTGAGCGACACGGAGCGAGGATATCTCAACACCGAGTTCAGTTCGTTGATCGATGAGATCGACAGGATTTCGGAGACAACCGAGTTCAACAGTACCAAATTGTTGACCGGTGCACTGTCCTCTACCGGCTTGGAGTTCCAGGTAGGGATTCGGGACACGTCCAACGACCGGATTGAGGTTACCATATCGTCGGCAACGGCCGCTGCCCTGAGTGTCAACTCGTTGAGCATCTCGGCCGCCGGCATTGCACAATCAGCTTTGGGAACTTTGGACACGGCAATACAACGGGTCTCCAGTATCAGGGCGTCATTGGGAGCCCAGGGTAACAGGCTGAATTCCACAATTGCCAACCTGGCAGTGGCGGGAGAGAATCTCTCAGCGGCCAACTCCAGGATACGTGATGTGGATGTGGCCCAGGAGACATCCAACTTGACCCGTGCGCAGATTCTACTCCAGGCGGGTGTCAGCGTATTGGCCCAGGCCAACGCTGTACCTCAGGTGGCTTTGAACCTGCTCGGCTGATGCGTACCAGCCTGGACAGGCTAGCGTTTTCCGTGCTCGAGATCGAGCCGGTGATGCAAGGGGGTGACCCATGCCAACGTCCGGCACGCCGCCGGCTGGTGGAGGTCGCGCACCCCCGGAGCTGGTCCGCAAAAAGCCAATCCTGGCCGAGCTTGCACGTCGCTCCAATGAGCAACTTGCGGCGCAGGCATGGAAAAAGGGCGCCGAGCATGCGCAAAGAGGGATCAACGAGATCATAGATCGGTTACGCCGTATCATGAGCCCGGGGTCCTACGAAGTCCGCATAAAGGCGCAGGTCAAAGGAGACCCGGTTGTGCAGATTGTTGATACCAAATCCGGGGAGGTTCTTCGCGAGATCCCCAGCGCAGAGATGCGCAAGATCGCGGAAAACCTGGATAAGCTCAGGGGGTTGTTCCTCGACCAGGTCGGGTGAACGGCCGGGGGTGGCCTCGATGTTGTTTTGTGACCAAAGTCGAGGCTGCCCCCTTTTTTTATTTCCTGTTAATGGGAAAATGAGTTTTTTTTGTCTGTAATCTTTTCCATTTCTAAAGTCCTGGCGTTTGTTGTCGATGACTTTACACAAAGGCGTGGCCTTCGCCATGCCCGAGAATTATCCGGTGGATAAAACGCCGGGTTTTCGAGGAGTACAGACAATGTCCACGTTCAGAGCAGGCGGATTGATGTCAGGGTTGGATACCAACTCCATCATCGAGCAGTTGATGGCGCTGGAGAGGATACCAATCCAGAAGCTTCAGAAACGACAGGATTTGCTCACTTCCCAAAAATCGTTGTTTGGAGAGATTAACAGTGCCCTTGGATCACTCAAAAGTACCATGGAGGGCATGGATACGGACAACGAAATTCTTTCATACGGCGCCACCTCTTCCAATGAAGACGCCATGACGGTTACTGCTTCGGGAGAAGCGGTGGCAGGAACCCACACAGTGAAAATTCTCCAGTCAGCAAAGGCTGAACAGGATCGCTCTGTGGCTTTTTCTTCGGACACGGACGCAGTCAAGGCAGGCACCTTGACCATCTCGGTACAAGGTGAGGACGATGTGGATGTGACCATAGAGGATGGAACAACTTTGTCAAACCTTGCCTATGCAATCAATCGATCAGGTGCAAAAGTCTCAGCGACCGTCATAAATACAGGAACAGAGTATTACCTTGCCATATACGCAAAAGACACTGGGTATGAAGTGGGGACCACCGCCGATGACGCGGTGGTGCTCACAGAGAGCTATACCGGTAGTACTGGCACGGAACTGGGCTTGACCCAGACGGTCCAGGCCCAGAATGCCCAGATGGAGTTCGATGGACTTACAGTGGAGAGACGTTCGAACATCATCTCGGATGTCATTCCCGGTCTTTCCATGAATATCGTGGATGCCACCGGACAACCCACCGTGGAAGTAGCCATAGAACCGGACAAGGATGGGCTGAAGGAAAACCTGCAAAAGTTCGTGGATTCTTACAACAAGGTCCTGAGTATGCTCTCCAGTCAGTTCAAAGTTGGTGCTGACCAGAGCACTGGAATCCTGTTCGGTGATGGAACGTTGCGTGGCCTCATGATGAGGCTCCAGACGACGTTGTCTGACGCCATAACAGGAGCTGGTGGAAATTTTTCCACCCTGGGCGAGGTGGGAATAAGTTCGTCTTCAGATGGTAGTCTATCCATCAACGAGTCAGACTTGAGTGATGCCATGGACGAAGACTTCAAGGGGATTGCATCTTTGTTTACCACAGCTGATACAGGAGTCATAGATCGCCTGACCTCAGTGGTCGAAGATTACACCGATTCGGTCAGCGGCATAATAAAACAGCGTCAAGAAGGCTTAGATGACAGGTACGACAACCTTGAGACACAAATAGAACGCATGGAGTTGAGGTTGGACGCATACGAACGCCAGTTGGTGGCACAGTTTACCGCCCTGGAGACAACGATTTCTCAATTAAAAGGCCAGCAAAGTTCCCTTTCGTCCTTAGGTGGAGGTTGATCCGGAAATGCAAAATCCATATTTCAAGTCCAAGGTTATGACAGCCGATAGAGGGCAACTGCTCCTGATGCTCTACGACGGCGCAATTCGATTCAACGATAAGGCCATTAATTTGCTTGCAGAAGAACAAAAGCTGCAAGCCTTAGCTCCCATGGGCAGGACCCTCGCCATAGTTCAGGAGTTGCAAAACATGCTGGACAACTCCAAGGCTCCCGAGCTTTGTGACAACCTGGAGCGCTTGTACGTCTTTATTCAGGACCAAATATTGAGTGCCCAACTCGAAGGTGGTGTAAAACCCTTGGAGTCTGTGGCGGCAATTCTCAAGGAACTCAGGAGCGGCTGGGCCGAGGCTATAAAAAAAGCATCCAAGTCAGGAGAACTAAGGCGGGCAGGGTGATGGTACCATCCGTTGTTTCGCAACAGCTTCTACAAGTACTCGAAAGCCTGGAAGAGATTACAATCCAGATGCACGAAGCTCTTGCCTTTGAGAAGTTTGAAGATTTGCCTGTCCTGGCCAAACAACGTCAAGAACTCATCACGAGCCTGGGAAACTTTGACACAAGATCCACATCCTCAAATAATATCTCACGGTGGTCCAATGATAGCCGATTTCGTAGCAAACTCGACAAGTTGATTCTTGTTGGCGATTCTCTTCTGGACGCATGCATGGAGAGACTGGAGATGTTGACAGAAGCAAGGCGTCAACGTTCTGTCATCAGGGCCACTGTCAGAGGTTATCGACCCCATTCTTCCTCTCCTGTCAGCACTCGAAAAATTGAAAGTTAAGACATGAAATCAGTAGGTTACTTCTGGCATCGTCAATAATCGCAAGTTAGTCAGATCATGGCACTACATTTGCATATCATTGGTGTTGAGTAAGTGACTGTCATGTGTGATCGCACGGGTGCGATGGTCATGCCCTTTATCAAGGGAGTCGATATGGAAGCGAATGCTGCCTGTTATCGTAACGAAATTTTTGACGATGTGGAGTTTCTCGATGCCAAAAATGGCCAGAAAACCCTGCGAATTGGTGGAAGATTCATGCATTCGGCATACGATCCCAAGGCAGAGGCGGATAGGTGGGCAAAACTCCAGGTGGAGGGTAAGGAAAATCCGGAAAAATCCATGTGGGTCGTTTTAGGCTGTGGACTGGGTTACCAAATCCAGGCACTGGTTGACAATGGTGTTCGAAACATCATCGTCTTCGAGCCAGAGCCGCTTTTGACAAAATACCGGGAGCAAACTTTCATACGAGACAGGCTGGACGAGCAAGTCCAGGTCCTGGTGACCAGCGATAGGTCGGAACTGAGGGAGGCTTTTCGCGCCAGGTTTCCCGCGGCCCAGGGAACGCGTATTTCCATAATTCCATCTTACGAGAAGGTTTTTGGAGACCTGCTCCATGACATAAGGGATGAATTGACGGGATTTGTCCAGGAATTTCGTGTGAGCCGTTACACTTATATTTCTGCTGCCCGCTCCTGGCTCATGCTGACAGTGCAGAACCTTCCGGCCATGGTCAGGTTGCAATCGGTGGGGGTATTGAAGTCCAAGGCACGGGGTTGGCCCGCGGTGATTGTATCTGCCGGGCCGTCTCTGGACAAGAACATCCATCAGTTGGCCAAGGTCCAGGACCAATTCTTGATTTTATGTCCTTCTCAAACACTCAAAGCAGCAAAGGCCGCGGGGATCAAGCCGGACCTGGTTCTCGTGGCTGATTCTCACAACCTTTCGTATCATTTTGATGGTTGTGGACCTGGGGATTTTTCTAACCTTCTCATAGCCGCCAAATGTCATCCTGCCGTATCCAAGGTGCCGAGTGGTAGGACCATGTTTTACTATCTGCCTCCCAATCCGTTGGCGGAGCAGATTTATGATTGGAGGGGGGATGGGGCTGGAGCGGCTTTGCCTACAGGTGCTTCAGTGTCTAACATAGCCATGCAGTTGGCCATATCCATGGAAGCTGATCCGGTGATTCTCATTGGCCAGGACCTGGCATTTTCAGGTGATAAAATGTACGCCAGCGGGGCTGCGGATGGCGGGGGACGTTTGGATTTTTCTGATGATGGCACTGTGAGCATGAAGAAGTTCAAAACGAAGAGAGCCATTGCCGATGAGCATAACAAGCAGCAGGTCATGCACAACCTGACCTCATATCGTGAGATACACTGGGTTAGGGGGCAGGACGGTACCAGGCTCATGACCTCGGTTGACATGAGGTCCATGCTGGCCAAGTTTGAAAGGGATGCTGCGGAAATCACAAGTACAGGAAGAAGGTTGATCAACGCCACTGAGGGCGGAGCATTCATTCGGGGAATGGAGCATATGACATTCACCCAGGCAGTGGAGCAGGCAGGTGCGAGTGCCGTGGTCGACCTGGAGAGTCGACTTGCAGCTGATGTGGTGGGTGCTGATCAGATAGAAAGGGTCGAGCGGGAGTTGAGAAAAAAACGCCAAGTACTCAGGCAACTGCATACTAGCGCCAAGCATTGTCTGGATATTGCAAAGAGATGTATTCGAGCGTCGAGACCTGACGTTACAGGATTGAACAAACTCGCCAGGATGGAGAAGAAGCTCAACAAATTATTGGCAAAAGCCCCTTCCATCAATGCCATGGTGCAGGATGCCCTGGTGAAATACCGGACCATGGGGGATCCGCGGGACGATGATCTTGGCACCAACCTCAAACGGGCAAATGTTTTATACACAGCTGTCATGGATGCGAGCGAGGAACTCAACCTCGCTCTTGCCGATATGCTTGAGAAAGGAGACGGGTGATGAGCGTCATCACTGTAAATGGTAATAGTATTGCCGTGGATGCAGAGGCAGGAACCCCCATTGGCGATGTGCTGGAAAAATGTGCAGAACAGATAATCCCTGATGGGCAGGTCATACGAACGATCGCGGTAGACGGCGTCGAGAAGGATATAGAGAAGCTTCTTTGGGGGGAGTTCAAAGAGTTGTCTCTTCGAACCTCACACCCGTATTACCTTGTGATAGATGGATTGCAGTCATCAGAAGTTGTGAGCGCCGGAGTGGTGGAAGAACTCGGTCGGTCTGCTGAACAACTAAGGCTTGGCCAACAGGAAAGCTTTGGGGCCTTATTTGTAAAAGCTGTAGATAACATGCTGTCCATGTTGAGATTCATGGGGCTAGCCATAGCGCACCTGGACGGACGCGGGAAAGTGCTGAAGGAGTATCAATCCAGGCTGGAAAACATCATAGGGCAGGTGTTCGAAGCGCAAAAGTCACAGGATTGGGTTTTGATGGCGGACCAGATAGAGTTCGAACTGGTTCCGATGTTTCAGCACTGGCCTGATGTCTCCAAGGATGTGTGTGCGGACCTTTCAGCTTTCCTGGCTGGCAAAAAGATCCCGGTGGCCGGCGTAGCTTGAGCCATCTTTTTCATCCCCATACTGAAAATCATTTTACCGAAGATCATTCTTCCTGTGCCCAACTCGACAGGATTCTCAAACTTTATTTTGCGAATTTTTTGATGAGCCCGGCGATACGATGGACCTGGTCATGCGCGAGGTCGACCGAACAGGGTAGTGTAAGAGCGCGACTGTGCAGGTCGTCGGAGACTCCGTCTAACACGGCCTGGCTTCCTCTGTGAGCCTCGGTTGCGTGCAGGGGCAGCCACCTTGGTTGGGTTATGATACCTTCGGCTTTGAGCGCTTCCATGAGCTGCAGGTTCGTACTGCCAAATTGCAGGTGATCCACCAGGATGGTATACAGCCACCAGGATGGATTTGCCCACGTAGATGCGGGCATGGGACTGATACCTGGAGTGTCTTTGAGGGCCAGGCTGTAGAGTTCCGCAATGGACCTTTTTGCCTCAAGGAACTCATCGATTTGTTCGAGTTGCGCCACTCCCAGCGCAGCCTGAATGTTTGTCAGCCTGTAGTTGTACCCCACTCGGTCATGACGAAAATCCGCTGACGGCATCTTGGCCTGGGATGTAAGGTGACGAGCTTTGGTGGCAAGCTCCTTGTCGTTGGTCACAATCATCCCTCCGCCTCCGGAGGTGATGAGTTTGTTGCCATTGAAGCTGAAGCACCCCATATCGCCCATGGACCCAACCGGTTTGGAATCATAGGTTGCGCCAAGGCTTTCAGCCGCGTCCTCGATGACGATCAGGTCGAATTCATTGGCCAGGTCAATGATGGGATCCATGTCTACCGGATGTCCTAGTATGTGCACTGGTATTATGGCGCGGACTCTTCGCCCCGTTAGACGGTTGACGAGTGTTTTTCCTCTTCTTGTGCAGTCTTTGGAAAGAAATTCCGAGACTAGTTCCGGGTCCATCTGCCAGGTGCCAGGATCTGCATCGATGAACAATGGCCAGGCGTTTGAATGTCTTACTGCGTTGGCAGGTGCAATGAACGTAAAATCAGACACCAGTACTTCGTCCTGCGGCTCTATGCCGGTCACCATGAGTGCTGTGTGCAAGGCAGCGGTGCCGGATGATACTGCTACCGCGTACTTGGTATCGGTTCGTTCCGCCATGAGTCGCTCGAACCTGTCCACGAATGGACCTGCGCTAGAAACCCAGTTTGTATCAAGGCATTGCTTGAGATATTCCCACTCATTTCCCGCCATGAATGGCACTGCAACCGGAATCGTTCCCAAAGGACTTGGGGCTCCTGCTGGATTAGGTTCGGCAACGTGCGTATTTTCAATGGACGTTGCGGTAGCGTCTGTCTCGTACATCGCCGATGACTCCTGTTCTCACGGCCGTTGCCACCTCCGCGATTCCATCGGAGACGGTGCGTGTAATCCTGAATCCCAGGGTGTCCCGTATTTTTTGGAAATCCACTCGATAGTCTCTGGGATCTTCGTCCTTCTTTACCCGTTTGATTTCCAACGACCCTCCCAGGTGTTGCACAATGGTCGATACCAATTGGCCCTTGGTGTAGTTTTCTCCCGTGTCGCCAACGTTGAAGACCTGTCCATGAACTTTTTCTGGATTGGATTCAAGCACCAGGTTTACTGCTCGGGAGGCATCACGTACGTGTACATAGGGGCGCCAAAACTGTTCGCCGTAAACCAGGAGCTTTTTTTCAACTATTAGTTCCATGGTGAATTCGTTTACCGTCAGATCGAACCTCATCCTGGGACTCAGTCCGTATAGGGTGGAAATCCTAAGCACTGTGAGTATGGTCGAATCATCGATCAGCTCGTCGAGCATATAGCGTTCCATGCCCACCTTTGATTCCGCGTACAAAGATACCGGACGCAGGTCGGATTCCTCTGTGAGATATTGTTCCGGATCGCTCATCTTGCCATAGTTAGAGCAGGTGGAAGCAAAAACAAACCTGTTGACCCCTGATGCCCTGGCCTCGTCGAGCATGGCTTTTGTGGCGTCCATGTTGACCTCTTTGGCTTCCTTGGGGTTTGATGCACATGCAGGATCTCCGACTATGGCAGCCAGGTGAACTACCGCATCAACTCCATCGATGGCTTTTTTCCTTACGGATTTATCCCGAATATCGCCGAAAACGAAATCGAATCCGCTGAGTGGAAACAGTCCCAAAAGAGCTTCTCCTCCATGCATCAGCCTGTCTACCACCCTGACCTGGTGCCCTTTGGACAAGAGTCGTTGGGATAAGACCGAGCCGAAATATCCGGCTCCTCCGGTAATGAGCACTTTCATGATACCTTCCTCTCCGTGTGATCCAGTTGAGCCTGCCTGTAGTCTTCAGGTTTGCCTATGTCCTTCCAGTATTCTCTGACCAGGAATCCCACTACTTTTTTGTTCTCCTCTATTAGCTTGGCTATTAGTTCGGTCATCTGGAATGCAGTCTTATCCGGGATGTAGTCGCACACCTCGCGGTTGAGCAGGTAAACGCCTGCGTTTGCAAGGTAACGAAACATGGGCTTTTCTGTGATAGTTGTAACCCGTGCTCCCTGTGCTTCGATTACACCATAGGGTAGCTGGTTCTCTACACGCCTGACGGCCATGGTCATATCAGCATGGTTTTCGTTGTGAAATTCCAACATGGCCCTGAAATCCAGGCCCGTCAGGATGTCCCCATTTATCACTAACAGGGGGCCTTCTCCAGTGGCCGCCCTTCTCAATGCGCCCGCCGTGCCCATGGGTTCATCTTCTTCTATATACGAGATATCCACCCCGAAAGAGCTGCCATCTCCAAAGTGGTTTACGATCTGTTCAGGCTTATAGTGGGTTGTCATGAGGATCCGGTTGACACCAGAGTCCTTCAAGTGACCGACGATTCGTTCCAGAAGAGGCCTGTCCCCGACCGGTAGCATGGGCTTGGGTGTGGAGTTGGTCAAGGGGCGAAGCCTTTTGCCGTATCCGCCGGCCATGACAACCGCTGTGATGGGAAGAGCGAGTTCCCTTGCGAATTCACTGAGCAACGCCAGGTCCACCACGCGGCCTTGGCTGTCTAACAATGGAATATGCCGCAGGGAGTACGTTCTCATTACACTCAGCAGCCACTGGACCGGAGTTCCTTCAGGTGCGGTTACAGGAGGTGGCCTTCCTGTTTCCATACGGTGATGCAGGATGCTGGAGATCGAATCGTTCATGTTCAATCCAGCCAGCATGGCCCTTCGTATATCGCCATCCGTTACCGTGGCAAGCAGCCTTTGATCGTGATCCACAATCAAGGCTATGCCTTGGGCATTGGTGTCTATGAGAGAGATGATGCTTCGAAGATCCTGCTCTGGATAAGCCAGAAACTTTTTTATATCGCACATGCCAACCTCGTTTTGTTCGATAATCGCCTGGCGGGACAACCCACCACCACGGCATGGTCCGGAACATCTTTAGTGACTACTGCGCCCGCTCCCACCACGGATCCTTCGCCTACTTTTATGCATTGGAGAACTGTGGCGCCCGCTCCAATATGACTGAAATCTCCAACCGTCACGGAGCTGGCAAGCTTGGCGCCTGATGCCACATGGACATGGTCGCCGAGGACACAGTCATGTTCGACTATGGAGCCGGAGTTTACGATGACATTGTCACCAAGCCTGGCTTCTGTATTGATGACGGCATGTGGCATCACTGTTATCCCCGTGCCTAAATGAGCGCTATCAGAGATATAGGCAGATGGAGCTATGGCCCAGATGACATCCAGACCAAGGCCCCTTGCAAATTTCCAAAGACGAACCCTCTGTGTGCAGTCACCCGTAGAACCAAGCCCGATGAAAACATTCCTGAGGCCTTCTGCCGCAAGCATGGGTAGAAGACCATCGTCTCCCAGAACCTTTGTGCCCATTACGGTCGTGTTCCATAGCTTTCGGTTCGGATCCAGAAGACCGTCTACCTTTATACCGCCCATATTCTTTAGAATATCCAGTATGACCTTGGCGTGTCCTCCTGCGCCCAGTCCTATTACCCGCATTGCAGCGCTCCTTGCCTCTGTTTGAGATCGTGGAATCTTTTCAGCAAAAAGGTCTCGTTCAACTCGCTTTGTTCGATGACCCGGATTATTCGACTGACTGCCCGACCGTCCCCGAATGGGTTTTTCAGGTTGCGGAGCAAAGATCGAAATGAAGGGGATATCGCTTTATTGATGGCTTTTATTATGGCATTCAACTCGGTGGGTGCATCCAGAACGTTTTGAGGTTTTAGCCTTCCTTGTTGGCGAATACCAATGTTGACCACCGGGAGTTTGAACGATGCGGCCTCAATTATCCCGGATGACGAATTACCCACCATGGCAGAAGCCCTGGACATAAGACTTGCATAACCCCTGGTGCCTAAGGATACGGCAAGCCATGCCTCGTCGTGGGAAATGCAGTAGCGTCGCAAGGCTCTTATTATGGTCTTGCCGGCAGCGTCTTCGTTGGGGTAGGTGAAGATCAATGGTCGATGAATATTCTCCAGGGCCGATAGGAGCGTTTCTATCTGATAACGGGTATGTTCCGGATGCACACTTTCGGGATGAAAGGTCACCATCAAGAAATCATCTCGGATAGGAATATCGAATTTTTTTCTGAATTCTCCAGGAGAATACGGGGTGAAATCCTTGAAATTATCCAGACCAGGTGCGCCGCTTACAGTAACTCTCCAGGGTTCCTCTCCCAACTGGATTACACGGTTTGCATATTGCTCACAGGATACGAAATGCAGGTGGCTCATCTTGGTCAGACAGTGTCTGAAGATCTCATCCACAGAGCCAACCGTGGTCTCACCTCCATGAACGTGAGCTATGGCTATACCCATGGCTACGGCCGCAGATGCGGCGGCAAATATCTCATAACGATCTCCAAGCACTAAGATCATGTCAGGCCTGGTACGTGCGAACGCTTTCGAAAATCCCTGGGTCGTAAGTCCCATGGAACGTGCCACGTCCTCCGGTGTGTCGGTTCGGCGCATGGATTGAATGCGTTCGTCGATCACAAATCCATCAGCTTCTATCTCTTTGTGGGTATTGCCATAATCAGGTGATAGATGGGCTCCTGTTACAAATACCTGAAGCTCCAGTTTTTTCGACCGGGAGATACCTTTCATTATGGGCCGAACAAGGCCGTAATCGGCGCGCCCGGATGTAATGACAGCGAGCTTTTTCATTCCAGATCCTCCCAGGCCAATAGCTCGCAAGCATCGAGGGGTGTTGATAAGGTGCGGCCTATTACCTCGTTTATCTCCATTGGAGAAATTCCGGTTCCCGGTCTCAATGCGGTCAACATCTCGGTCGTCAGAACGGTTCCTGCCTCCAGTGACTTTGCAGCGGCCAGGCTTCTTCTTACTTTTTTTCTGTTCGCCAGTTCTATGGCTGTAGGCTTTTTCGTCCCATCACCGATGGCTGATTGAACGTTGCGTATGGCCTTGCACATGGATGCCAATTCGTCTGGTTCACAAGATGCTTCGTGATCAGGGCCAGACATTTTTCGGTCCAGGGTAAAATGTTTCTCTATGATACAGGCTCCCAATGCCGCTGCTGCTATGGGCACCTCGATTCCCATGGTGTGGTCTGAATATCCCACCGGAATCGAAAACTCTCTCGCCATGCTATGCATGGCCTTGAGGTTGACCGTAGAGACATCTGCCGGGTAGCCCGACACGCAGTGGAGCAGCGCGAGTTGATTACACCCGGCTCCTTGCATGGTCTCGACAGCACTTCTGACCTCAAACATGTCAGCCATTCCAGTGGAGCAGATAATGGGAAGAGCTGTTTTGGAGGCGTTTTCTAGGAGGATGGGATTTGTCAGGTCCGTGGATGAAATTTTTATTGCGCTCACTCCCATTTTGACGAGCAGGTCCAGGCTTTGTATGTCATATGGGGTGGAGAGGAACATGATGCCTTTGCGCTCACAGCGTTTTTTGATTTCTCTGTAATCGGAATCGCGCAACTCGATTCTCTTTAGCATCTTTTGTTGTGACTCGTTGGGATCGGTTGTGCGAAGTTGGTACCCTGCTTTGGGCGCGTCTATAGATGCCACCTTGTGCGCCTTGAATGTCTGGAATTTTATGGCGTCAGCTCCGGCCTTAGCCGCTGCGTCCACCATCTGTAGGGCCATGTCCAAAGAACCGTTATGGTTCACACCAGCCTCGGCTATTACAAAGCAAGCTCGCGTTGGACCGACTTTTTTTGAGCCCATGTCTATTTCAGGTGTCATAATTTCCTGTCCCGCAAGATTAAATCTGCTAGGTGCAGATCCCACCATGAGTCAATGTCCAGGGATCGCTCTTTGGGCATCTCGAACCCGTAAGTTCTGGGTCCGTACCAGGTTTTTTCATCCAGGATCATTTGCCTGTGTGCCAGGTAGATTGCCCCGTTCAGTGCCCAGACCTTTGGGAGATCCTGGCGCCTTGTTACCGCCGGAGATGCTTTCTGGAAGCTTTCCAGTCTACCTTCTTCATCCATGCGTTTGCACCACAGAGGGTGGTCTTTTGCCTCTGTTACGCTGACCACCGAAAGGGCGTTTTTTTCTCGTGCCAACTCGACCGCTCCATCGATGTCCTGTGGTGTACGAAGTGGGGATGTAGGTTGCAGGCACATGAGCCAGTCCGGCTCATACCCCTCGTGTTTTTGAAGCCATTGTAGCGCATGTTCCATGGGTGCCATGCCGGATGAGGTATCTGTGGCCAGGCTGGCTGGTCGCATGAACGGAACTTCCGCGCCAGCTTTTTTTGCTACCTGTGCAATTTCTTCGTCATCGGTGGACACGATGATTCTGTCCAACACAGAACTCGCTTTTGCGCACAGTATGCTCCAAGTGATTAGTGGTCGGCCGGCAACTTGTCGAATATTCTTGCGTGGGACTCCTTTTGAGCCGCCTCTTGCTGGAATGATCGCTACAATTTTGATGCTCTGAGCCATGATGGAGAATTTTCCTCCTGCACAGTTATGAGCAAACGTCGTGCCATTGAACGAATTTTCTGCAATATATTGAAAAGCAAGGGTTTATTGATCGCCTGATGAGTTGCGTTGTCAGCGGGAACAGAGTTCTTGACGCTTTTAGGGCAAGGATCTTTGACGCTCTTCGGAAGATTGATTTGGAAATGACTGGTTGGAAATCGGCCAACATGCCGCAAGGTTTCGAAAAAAATCAGACCAGCAACTTTTTTCAAGATTGGCATCGAGATTGCAGTAGGCATTATTGGACTATCAGTGAATTTCACTGGAACAGGAGGTGATTCATGGCGTTGAGTTCTTTTGCATTATCGAGAGTTGACCAGGCAGATGCACGAAAGGTCGATGCAATACGTGCAGTAAGGCACGAGGTGCTCAACGCTTTGACGCCAGTAGTTGCTTACGCAAAGGACCTGGCAAAGCAGGAAATGGATACGCAACGCAGGGAGAAGCTTTTGGCCATAGAAAGAGCAGGATTGGCCATAGAACGCATGATTCGCTCCCTGGGCCGGGGAAGGGAATTTTTCAAACCGGATTTCAAGGTAGTCAGGGTTGGTCGGCTTCTCGAAGAGGCATCACAAGAGACAATGGCATTTGCCGAACAAAGGGGTGTCAGTCTGAAAGTGCTTGGTAATTCATCCACCAACCGGCAGGTAATCGCAGACCCTGATCTCATCAGGAGATTGTTGGTGAATCTACTGTTCAATGCCATAGAAGCCAGTCCCAGGGGTAAGCAGGTACAATTGGATGCAAGGCAAGTTCCTGAGGGAATCGAACTGTCGGTCACTGACCAGGGACCAGGGTTCGAGACGGGCGATCTGGATGTGTTGCCAGATGGGTTTTCATCCAAGGGCCAGGGACGTGGCACTGGGTTGTCGGTTTGCAAGACCATCGCCATGCTCCACGGGTCGATTCTGAGGTCAAAAAATCTGGACCCAGGCGCGGAAGTGTTTTTTGTTTTGCCGCAGTTTTCATCCAGGCCGGAACGTCGTATGAATCCGAAAAAGCCTCGTCTGCTGGTTGTGGACAACGATCCAAACGTGGCGGATTCGGTAACTAACTTGCTGTCTGAAAAATTTTCCGTAGACGTGGCCTACGATAGTAAAAGGGCCCTGGATGTCTTGCGCAATTGCGAGGTGGATGCCATGGTGATCGACATGGATCTTGGAGCTGTGACAGGACAGGACGTTCTTGCCCGAATGGAAAAATCAGGAACGAAAAGGCCGGAGACCATCGTGTTCGTCACAGGGGACCCCTCTGCACGTGACGGCGATTTGATCCAAGGGGTGCGGGTGCTTACCAAGCCCTTCGACTCAGAGAGCCTCGCAAGAATGCTCGAGCATAAGTCCAAGATGCTTTCCTGGGTCGCTCAACTCAGTCCCAAACCGTCACCTTTGCCTTGCGCGGCATGTGCATGAAAAATGGGAGTTGAACATGCAAGAAGCATATTCACTGCCCGGACAAACCCCAACCATTAGTCGCATGCGCCGGCAGATAGAATCATCCGGGGATGTCCTGGATAAATTGGTCGATCATGTACAGCTGACCATCAAAGGGTTACGTTCAGGAGACCTTCATGCTTCCGAACAGACCTTTGGGAAAGTTACGGAAGAACTCAAGGAGTTTCTGAGCGTGCTCGCAAGGGCTGAAAGCTATGGCGGAAAGATGACTATCATACTAAAAGTTTTCCAGGCCAGGCTAACAGAGTATTTTCACAGGCTGGAAGGGTTACAGCGAGATGGCGAGCTAGGTGTATTCCTGGATGTGTTACAATACGAGGTGGTTCCCTTGTTGGCCGGCTGGGACGGAGTAAAGAGCGGATTGATGGATTATCTGGACGATGTGGGCTAGAGTTATGGTATCTTAAACAGGTGCTCAGTGTGACAGACGTGGAGGTATTTGGTGGCTCAAAGCAACGATGTCGATGTGACCAAGCTCATACAATGGATCGGTAATATCCTTGCTATGGCGGTCAAGGCCGGCGCTTCGGATATTCATTTTCGTGCCGGCCATAGTCCTATGATAAGGGTGTCAGGGGAATTGCTGTCCATGGAGCAGCCTGCGATAGATGGCAATTCGCTGCGTATCATTTCCGAGCGCATGACACCGGCTGCCCTTCGGAAAGAGGCGGAGGAATTGGACCAGGTGGATTTTTCAGCCGAGTGGCAGGGCACGGCCAGGTTTAGGGTCCACAGGTTCAGAGAGCGTGGCGAACCTGCTCTGGTGCTGCGACTCATCCCTCTGAAGATCCCAGACTTCAAGACATTGCGACTACCGAGTTCCATCAAGCAGATGGCTGAGTTCGATCGTGGATTGTTGCTCATAACAGGTGCCACCGGCATGGGCAAGTCCACCACCATCGCTTCTTTACTGGCTTATATGGCAAATCGCCGCAGGCGGCATATTCTTACAATCGAAGACCCCATAGAGTTCGTTATTCCTCCGGGACAGAGCATGGTCAGCCAAAGGGAGGTGGGAAGAGACGTATCCGACCTTACGACAGGCATGTGGGCGGCATTGAGGGAAGACCCGGACGTGATTTTCCTGGGAGAGACCAGGGACGCGGATGCTGTCCGGGTGGTTTTACAGGCCGCGGAGACCGGGCATCTGGTGATTTCCGCAATTCACACGGTGGACGTTCTTGGCACCATAGAGCATTTGATCAATCTCTTCCCCTCAGCGGAGCAGCAATCGGCAAGATTGAGATTGGCCGCAGTGCTTCAGGGTGTGATAAGTCAGCGCCTTCTTCCTGCAAAAGGAACCAGGACCAGGATACTGGCATCAGAGGTCTTGCTGCGCTCCGGGGGAATCCAGGAATGCATTAGAAAACCAGAGAGAACCAAGTCCATCACAGAAAGAATCGCGGGTGCGGTGTCTGACGGTATGCACACTTTTGACCAGGATCTCCGTCGACTTTTCGAGGCCGGGGTGCTGGACGTGGAAGTTGCTCGCTCGGCTGCTTCCAGCCCCACGGACTTCATGCGCAATCTCCACGTAATGTAGCTGTTATGAACGACAACTGAGACAGGATTAATCGTGGCCGAGGTCAAAATGGTATCTGAGGAGCAATCAATTCAAGGGCTCGTGCTCGATGGAGTCATGCTTTGTCGTTGGAAACTGGTACCTCCCGGCCAAGAGTCTCTTTTTCGAAAACGATTGCAGGCAGCCATTCGTACTAAAAAGCTGCTGCCAAGAACGAATGCTGATAACGAAGTAGGTTTGGACACGGAACAAGATGCCATCATGAAAAGGTTGGATCGGTTGGAGTCAGCCATGGAGCGGCTGTTGATGGCTGTACGTTTTGGCCCCAGGTCTGATCCGGAGTTGACCAGGCAGTGGCTGTGCCTGGGCCAGGAAGGTATGGAAATCAGACTGGCACCCAAGGACGGAGTGCCCAGTCCGGTGGGTTCATTGGTTCATGTCAAGTGGGCCTTTCCGCACTTGCCTGACTACATACAAGAGTGTCTGGCCGTAGTTACAAGGGTTTACGACTTGGATGCCGGTTGGAAATCCATGGTCATGGAGTACGATTTCGTGGATGCCGAGACCCGGGACGAAATCGGCAGGGCTGCATTTTTGGCCCAAAGACTGTCACGATGGTCCGATAGATAGAATCAATCCCCCAGTAAGTTCAGCACCACGGCTGGTTGCGCGTTGGCTTGGGCCATGACCGCGGCGGCGGCTTGTTGCATTATTTTTTCACCTGCCAATTTTGCAACTTCCATCGCCACGTCTGTGTCTCTCATCCTGGCATTGGCTGCCGCTGCATTTTCCGCAGCAACAGACAGCCGAGTAATCGTTGAGTCGAATCTGTTACTTGCAGCTCCCAAATCAGAGCGCTGTGCCGATACCTGATCGATGGCTTGATCTATGGCGTCTAGAGCATCTGAAGCATCTTGCTGTGTACTGACGGATGTTCCATCCACTCCCAACGATGCACTGTCCATGGCTTCGATGGTAACAGCGATCCTATCCTCATCACCGGTTCCTGTGCCGACTTGAAATTCCAGACCACCTGTGGCCGCTCCAAGGCTGCCGTCCAGGAGGTGTTGTCCATTGTACTCTGCCGTACCGGCTTGTCGATCCAATTCGGCTTGGAGCTGATCATATTCCGTTTGTATGGCGGCCCGCTGGTCGTCGCTCAAAGCCCCATTCCCTGCTTCCATGGCCAGTTCCCTCATGCGAGCGAGCATGTCCGAGCTTTGTCCGAGCGCTCCATCAGCGGTTTGAACAAGACTCGCTCCGTCGTAGGCGTTTCTCTGTGCCTGGTTCAGAGAACGAATTTCAGCTCTGAGGTTTTCAGAAATGGCGAGTCCCGCCGCATCATCCCCGGCTTTGTTGATCCTGTGGCCAGTTGCAAGTTTTTCCAGGGTGGCCGCCATGTTTTTGCGAATTTTGTTCATGGAGCGATTGGCCCGGTCTGATGCCATGCTGTTGATAAGTAAGGGCATTTTGTCCTCCTTGAGCTTATTTGGGGGCCATCCTGGCCCTGTGATGAAAAAAATCTTTTTTTATCATGCAAAAATAGTGCCCCGGGAATGTCGATTTTGCATTATGTAACACGTTGAAAACAAAGGTGAAATAAATTCCACAGGGCTTTGTGTTGACCAAAAAGGTGGGTCAGGGCATACCCCTGGGGGGAATATACCCATCATGTAAATTGTTCGTAACATCGGCATCGACACAAGTGAGTCGATCTTGACACTTAGAATTTGGGCATTAGGATTCAGCATCGAGCCATGATAGAGACAAAAGAACTGACAAAAAATTTCGGGCCGCACAAGGCCGTTGACAACGTAACCTTCAAGATCCAGCAAGGCGAATGCGTTGGATTACTGGGCCTCAATGGTGCAGGTAAGACCACGTTGCTTCGCATGTTGACGTGTCTGCTTACTCCGACTTCCGGTTCGGCGTTTATAAATGGGCTGGATATAGCTGGTGCGTCGCTGGATGTCAGGCGACTCATAGGTTTTCTGCCTGAGGTGCCGCCTCTGTATGGTGAGATGCCTGTGGGGCAGTTTCTGTCCTTTGTCGCGCGTCTCAGGGGTGTGGACGGGGCGGACGTGCCATCCTGGGTCCATAATGCCATCGATAGATGTCAGCTAAGTGATGTATCAGGACAAATAATAGACACCCTTTCGTATGGATATAAAAAGAGGGTGGGCATAGCCCAGGCCATTGTTCATCGCCCACCAATAGTGGTTCTTGACGAACCAATCGCCGGGTTGGATCCAGCTCAGATAGTTGAGATGAGGGAGATGATAAGGCGCCTGAGCGGAGAACATACCATATTGTTGTCCAGTCATATCCTGGGAGAAATCAGCCAGACATGCGATCGGATCATGGTAATGCACAAGGGAAAGATCGCGGCCCAGGGCACGGAGGAGCAACTCCTGGGAGGTTTGACCAGGACACAACGTCTTTGTGTGACCGTGCGTGGAGAACAGGACAAAGTCGAGAGTGTGTTCAACTCCATCGATAGTGTATCGGTCTTGAATTGTTCTACGTCCCAAGATGGTTCTGTTGTTACAGATATACAGTCTTCAGGAGATGTTCGCTCAAAGGTGGCAAGAGCCTTGGTGGAGTCAGGCCTCGAACTGTTGGAGCTACGCCAGCTCAAGCATGACCTGGAAGCCGTCTTCCTGGAGCTTACCGTCAAATCGGAGGAAGAATCGTGAGCAAGCTATGGCTCATAGCCAGACGTGAGTTGGGCGCCACCGTCAGGTCCCCCCTTGGGTTTGTGGTTATCTCATCGGTGCTGGCCATAGATGGACTATTGTTCAATCTTTGGGCCCTTGGCTCCACTCCTAAATATTCAGCCCAGGTCTTGTACGATTTTTTTTATGTGTTGTCCGGTACCACCATGGTGGCCAGCCTGTTTATTTCCATGCGCTTGTTCGCCGAAGAGCAACAAAGTGGAACCATATCCTTGCTGCTTACTTCTCCAGTAAAAGATACCCAGGTGGTGTTGGGTAAATTTATTGGAGCATTTCTTTTCCTGGCCCTGATGACCTTGGTGACATTATACATGCCCATGTTGATAATGGTTCATGGGAAGATATCCTGGGGCCATGTGTTTTCGGGGTATCTGGGATTGCTTTTGCTGGGTGCCGCTTCCCTTAGTATTGGTACGTTTGCCTCATCCATGGCCAAAAGCCAGATCGTCGCAGTGTTTATTGCGGCTGCGATTCTCGTGGCCATGCTTCTTTTGTGGATGTTGGGCAAGGAGGCGGATCCTCCTCTTGGCGAAGTAGTGTCATACATGGCGTTGCACAATTTACATTTCAGACCGTTCATGGAAGGAAAGATTCACCTGCGCGATGTGGTGTTCTATGGGTCGGTGTGTACCTTCTTTCTTGTGGCGGCTACTCGAATGCTGGAGTCACGGCGATGGCGGTAAGGACACGAACCACCCGAGGTGCCTTGACGGTAACCGTGTATGGGCTTGGATTGATCTTGTGTTTCGTGGGAGAACGACTCATTGGCGGTCAGGCTACGGGCAGATGGGTCGTCTCTGGTCTCGGCGCGATATTTTGTCTGGGAGCGAGCATCTCATGGCTGCTTGCGTATATAGGATCGAGCGGCTCGATAAAAAAGGTCGAACGATTGGCGTTTTTTCTTTCCCTGCTCGGCCTGGTCGCACTGGCTTTGTATATGATTGATTCCGACCTGGTCATGGGGCCAGCGCCGGTTAGTAGGCTGGGTGACCAAGGGCCTTCTTTACGGCAGGTGCTGGGAGTGTTGTGGCCCATATTGTTGGCGATTTCGGTTCTACCCCTGCTGTTTTTACAGTGGAGCCTGGGCTCCATGCCCAAAGGACAAGGGCTGGAAATGTACAGGGTGAGGGCTTCCGCAACGGGCGGGGCAACCTTGGGAATGTTGCTTTGCTCCCTGTTTTTGATTAATGCCGCAACCAACGAAAAGGACAAGGTCACTGATCTGAGCTATTTCAAGACCACCTCTCCCTCCGATGCGAGCCGGGCTCTGGTGGAGGGACTGGACGAGGACACCCAGGCGTTGCTGTTTTTTCCTGTTGCCAATGATGTCTTGGCGGAAGTAGAGCCGTATTTCAAACAACTTGCTTCTTTGTCCAAGCATTTTTCTTACAAGAGGCTGGACCGTGCCATGCAACCCGCTCTCGCAGAAAAATACAGGGTTACGAAAGAGGGCACGGTCGTGTTGGAGCGAGGCGGGTCCAACAGGAAGATCGATCTGGGCTCTAATCTCGATGATGCAAAACGAAAGCTGAAGAAACTCGACCAGGAATTTCAGAATGCCTTGCTTAAGTTGTCATTCAAAAGGGAGGTGATTTACTTGGTCTCTGGTCATGGTGAGAGGGGAAGTTCCCGGGTGGAAGGAGACCAGCGCTCAAGGATGACCATTCTGAAGCGTGGTCTGGAGCAGTCCAACTTTACGGTCAAAAACCTGGACTCGTTGAGTGGACTCAGCCAGGAAGTTCCCCAGGACGCAGCCATGTTGTTGTGGATGGGGCCCGCGGCCTCGTTGTTTCCCGGAGAACTCCATGCACTGGAATCTTACCTGGACAGGGGCGGTAGGATGTTGTTGATGCTGGACCCGGAGGAAGAGGCACAGCCTGATACTCTGCTGGAGTACTTGGGCTTGAAATTCGATAGAACCAAGTTGGCTCATTCCAAGTATTTTTTGCCTATAGGGGCTTCGAAGTCTTTGGCGGACAGGTATAATCTGGAGACCAATAAATTTTCTTCTCACCAGGCAACCAACACAAACTCCAAGTATGCGAGCAAGTTGCCGGTGGCCATGCCTACCGTTGGCTCGTTGGAGCGAGCAAAACGACCGGCACACAAGAACCGTATCACTTTTTTAGTACGTTCCATGCCAAACACATGGGCTGACGTGGATGGAGATGCGCAGCGTTCCAAGGAAGAACCGCTCAAGGTCTTCCAACTGGCAGCCGCTGTCAGTCGGAAGATCAAAAAGGGAAAGAGCGAAAACGACACATCCAAATCAGGGCAGAGCAAGGATGCAGATAAAGATAAAAAAGATTCTAAGAAGAAAAAAGTTTCTGAAGACATGAACGAAGAGATGAGGGTGGTGGTGTTTGCTGATGCCGACATCTTTTCCGATGATTTCATCAAGTTTCTTGGAAATGGATACTTGCTGCTGGACGTATTCCATTGGCTGTTGGATGAAAAAAGGGTGGCTGCCACAACCACAAGCGAACAGGACATAAAGGTAGCCCACACTCATACCGAGGACGTCTGGTGGTTTTATTCCACAGTGGCCGCGGTACCTTTGTTTATCCTGGCCCTGGGATTTTTCACAGGCTGGGGCCGTGGTCGCAAGCGGAGGATGGGCCGATGAAGGCTCGACTCTCGATAGGCATCTATGCTGTGGTCCTTGCAGCATCGGGACTATTGGCATGGATTTCTTTTCTCCCTGACGAACATGAATCCACTGGTAAATTATTAGTCGTGGACGCAACTTCAGATCAGGTCGATGGTCTGGAATACGAGACCGATAAAAGCTCCTTGAAGGCTGTCGCATTGAAAGATCACAGTGGTTTCAAACTCACCATAACTCAGCGCGTGCAAGGGGCGAACCAGAAAAAAAACCAATTAAAAGACAAGGACCCAAAAGACAAGGCTCAGCCACAGACCAGCAAGCAGGATAAACCTGAAGAAAAGGTTACTACATACAGGGCGAGCAAAGATTTCTACGATGCCCTGAAGAGAGTGTTACCGCTGGAAGCGATACGGAACCTGGGAGACGTATCTCAGGAAAAGCTCAAGGAGTTTGGCCTCAATCCTCCCCTTGCCAGACTTTCTTTTTCCATCAAGGGTCAGACGGTCAAGTTCCGGGTTGGAAAGCGGACTTATGGTCGGGCCAGCTTTTACCTGCAGCAGGGTGCAAATGGACCGGTCAGTCTGGTGTCTTCAGGATTGTTGAGCGTCGTGGATTTTCGTCCACCAAGATACAAGGAACTTAGGCTTCTGGGCCTTACTTTTAGCAAAATCACTCAGATGACCATGAATTGCGGAAGTAAAGGGAGCAGGACTTTTTTGCACAAAGACAGGTTTGGGGGGGCCAAGGGTGACAGGTGGGTTCCCGAGGATGCAGCGGATTCTACGGATTCTCTTTATGGAAACTGGATAAAGAAGCTATTGCGACAAAGTCTAGTGCAATACCTGGATGAGGCTCCAAAGACAGAACCAGACAACACTTGCCACTTTGTTTTCTCGACAGAAGATGGAGACAAATCCATTGCTGAGTTGGCCTGGGTCAAAGACCCATCCGGAAAACAGGTCTATTACGGACACAGCGATTTCAGTGTGGACTGGGTGAGATTGGAACCGAGTACTGCCGGTTCCGTGGTCGCGGATATATCTTCGGTGTTAGGTACCCAGTCTCAACAAGACACGTCCATGTCGAAATAGTAATATTTTCCAAGGCATTTTTTTCGATCTACTTTGTCTTCGTCAATGTGAAAATAGTCGTTGACTATCCACGAAACATGGTCAAAAGTTAGACTATGTACATGAGAGTTTTTCCGTTCCGATAAAAACCGAGGAGGGGTAACAATGCTTAGAAGAATCCATTTGCGTGTAGCTTTGTTTTTAGGTTGCGTGTTGATGTTGCCGAGCTTGATGAGATGCCAGTGCGATCCTCCCGGTTATTGTGATGTGGCGATAGATTGCTTGGGTGAGTATTGGACTGCCGCAGACTGTACTGCAGAAGAAGGATATTGGAAGTGCTATTCTCACAACTGCGAATCCCACTGTGGGCCTCTCGTCTGTGAAAGCAACTTCGATTGCCTGCAGTTGGACTGGCCGGATGATCTCGGGTGTGAAAGCCAGAATGGAGTCTGGGAATGTCGTGATGGAGATTGTGTTGCTCAATGTCCAAATGCGCAATGCTCCCAGGATAGTGATTGTAGTGACAACTCCTGGCCTCAGGATGCTGGATGCGCGCAAGCGGATGGACATTGGGAGTGCCAGTCGAGTAGTTGCGTAGCTGTATGTGAAACGCCGGAATGCTCAATTGCTGATGACTGTTCCTCCAATTCCTGGCCTCAGGACGCGGGATGCGCGCAAGCGGATGGACATTGGGAGTGCCAGTCGAATAGCTGTGTAGCGGTATGTAATGCTCCAGAGTGTAATGTCGCTGATGATTGTAATTCCAATGACTGGCCTGAGGTCGATTGCACCTACGAAGACGGACACTGGGAGTGCCAGAACGGGTCTTGTGTGGCCGTGTGCGATCCGCAGTGCGAGGATGCTGCCGGGTGTGGATCGTTTGACTGGGGTGTGGACTGCAGCGGGCACTGGGATTGTGTGCAGGGTGCTTGCACCGAGGTCTGCGATGAAGTCGGTTGCGGCGATGGTGAATGCGACGAGACAGGAGGAGAGACACAGGCAAGCTGCCCTGATGACTGTGGCCTTAGCTGTTCTTTGCCCATGGATTGTACTGGTTCTGAGTGGAGCTTGCCATGTGATGGTCGTTGGGAGTGTACGGATTCAGCTTGTGTCGGAGTTTGCGACTACAATACGTGTGGTGACGGTGCCTGTGACAATAATAATGGAGAAAGCAGTACGAGTTGCCCCTCCGATTGCATGACCAGTTGCCAGTCCCCCATAGACTGTACACACAATAACTGGACTCAGATTTGCCAGGGAGTGTGGAGTTGTTACCTTGGACAGTGCAAGCAGGTATGCGAGAGTAACAGTTGTGGTGACGGCGTGTGCTCACCAGTCATGGGAGAGACCGGAACTTCGTGCTTCAAAGATTGTCATGCGGGCGCTTGTGAGCAAATAAGTGATTGTACGGGCTTGCCATGGTTGGTGGACTGTGATGGGAAATGGTCGTGTGATGGCACCAGTGGCTCGTGCATGGACGACTGTGAGGGCGCGGATTGTGGCGATGGCAACTGTGATATACAGGGTGGTGAGGATCCAGGTAGTTGCTCAGCGGACTGTGGTGACTATGCGTGTAATGTCGATGCTGATTGTGCTGACTTGACGCTGCCTGGGACCTGCTCTGACTGGATGTGTGTCAGGCAGGTATGCGTGCCGATCTGCCCATGACCTCGGATTTCCTACCCAGTTCGATGGGTGATGAGATTGGCTTTGTTTGGCAATCGTCTGAAAAACAATGGGTAAACCGCGATTGATTCATCCATCATTTGCGTGCTTTTTTTCACCAACAACCAGATATGCGCAGATTTTTTCGTCATAGCCTTTCAAGGAAAGACCTGGTACCTGTTGAAGATCGAAATAATCCATCACTTCATTACGGGTCTCTTCGCTTATCAATATCCCCCCTGGTACTGCAGCGGTCTCTAAGCGGGACGCCAGGTTGACAGCTCTTCCCAGAGCAGTGTACTCCACATGGTAGCTCGATCCTATGTTGCCCACGTAAACCTCACCAGTGGCTATTCCGATTCTGATCATGAGCCCTTCCAGTCCCTTGCTCCTCCAGCTTTTTTGTAGGAGGAGGAGCTCTTTTTGCATTTCCATCGCAGCCAGAACAGCCTTTTTGGCATGATCCGGCATGGGAAGGGGATCTCCGAAAAACGCCATTATTCCATCACCCATGATTTTATCCACCGTGGCTGAATGCTTGAACAATATCCGGGTCATGGCATCCATGTATTGCCGAAGAATATCCAGCACCTCGGTCGCTTCCAATTGGTTCGAAAGGTTAGTGTATCCCTTGATATCAGAAAACAGGATGCTTATTCGCTTTGTTTGCCCCAGGAGGTTGAGTTGTTCAGGGTTTTCAATTATTCGTTCCATGACGCCAGGAGCTAAATAGGTTGAAAACGCCCTTTTCAGAATACGCTCGTCAGCATCCCTGACGAAATGTCCATAGGTTCCAACCAGCACCATGCTCAGTATGGCGGCAAACATGGGCGAAATGATGTTCAGCCAGGTATCACCATAGGAAAACAAGGCTTGGCACGTCGCATCAAAAGCAAATAATGTCAAAAGGGATAAAATCACGGCAGGAACCATGCGCAGGTAAACAATCAATAGAGTTATCACCATGCACAATATGAATATGATCAACCAGTTTACCAAGTGCCCAGGGCGTTGGAGGAAAACACCGTTGATGAGATTATCAACAATGTTGGCGTGAACCAGTACCAGAGGAGAAATTGAAGAAAACGGGGTCGGACCATGGTCTCCGATACTTCCGGCGCTCTGGCCAACAAGTACGATTTTGCCTCTAAATAGTTTGTCGAGGTCAAGAGATACTTTTCCTCCGGATTCCTGTTCTGCCCTGGCCCTCAGAAGATCACTGATAAAAACGGAGTTAATCCCTTCGGACATGGTTTTGAAATAGACATACGAGACCGCCTCACCATTTTTCTGTTCTTCTATGGGGATGGCCCCAAGTCCTTCTATGGTAAGGTAGTTGGATGAAAGAGTAACCCGTCTGCAGTCCACCCCCTTGTACACGCAAGCCAACTGCAATGCCAAAGCTGGCACTGCATGGGCCTGGTATTCGATGAACAAAGGCACTTTCCTAAAAACACCATCCGGACTGCTGTCGAGCTGCAGGTGGGCCGGAGCGCAGGATGCGTCTGACAATATGGGTAGTGGTGCAATCATGGCGCTCGCCCGTGGAAAGTGGGGACCAAGGGAGTCAACGTGAGGGCTGTTTCGAAGGTAGCTGTCCAAGCCTGGTTTGTTTTCACCTTCTTGGGCTCTAAATACGAACTGTGCCGGAAAGATTACTTTTTTGTTGGTAAGGGCCAGTCTTGCAAGTAGGTTGTCTCCACCCTTGTCTTTGCCTGGATCGGCAAACAGGATGTCGAACCCGACGACTTTCGCTCCATGTTCGAAAGCAGTGTCTATCAAAGCAGCCCAGGCCGTCCTGGGTAACGGCCAACCCAATAGCTTCATGGCCGCCTCATCCAGGGTAACCACGAGTATTTCATCACTGAGAGGGACAGGTCCCCTTATGCGATACCTGGAATCGAGACTGGCTAGCTCGAACCGATCAAACAGTCCGGATACCTGCAATACCAACGCTAAAACTCCGGCTGCCAATCCTATGGGAAGGCCTAGTAGCCTCAATTTTGCGTTTTTTGAAAGTTTCATCTCCACAATAAAATCACGATTCGGTCATGCATCAGGATTGTTCTCAGGCATGGGAAAACCTGTGGACTACAGGGCCCAAGACAACAGACCAGGCAAAGACCTATCACGTTGAAGCTCTTCCCCCCTTCGGCCGCCGCTTGGATAGGAATCTGAAAACAAATCCGTGCTTTTTATCTTGTTTTTTTGTCTCTTGGGTGACTGTTTTTGTTTCCGTAAGATCTTATCGAGCAATAAACGTATTTCTCTTTCGTCCACATTACCCATCTTCTCATTACCGGACCTGTTGTGTTGTTCCACGTCTCCCAAGGCTATCAACCCCTTTTCAGCCAACAGTCTTTGTCCTCCATTACGAAGACTCTTCTCCAACGCCCACTGGGATTTATCTTTATCTCCCATCGACATCCAGACCAGGGCCAGATTTGCATAAACCCTCCCTGACTGTTTAGGATCAGCTTGAACGGCTCGTTGGTAGTATTTCAGGGCTTTTTCGACTTCTCCATCCAAGACTGAGAGGTTTGCAAGGTTATTCAACAAAGAAGAGTCATGGGGAGTCGTGTTCAGTCCTTTCTTCAAAAGGACCTTAGCTTCTTTTTTTCGTCCCGCCTTGGTTAACAACCAGGCTAGATTGGAACGTATGGATGAATCTCTTGGCCTTTGCTCGAGTTTTTTTCGGAGCCTGGCCAAGCTGTTTTTCAAGCTTGCCTTACGACGCTTGGCGATTTGTTCGGCAACATGATCGAGGGCGTTACCAAGCGCTTTATCGTCTATCCTGAAATCTTCTTCTTTTTCGGGCAACGAAACAGATGGATATTTTTTCCACGCATGTCTCACTATGACAATCGAGACCTTCGATGGAGATTTTTTCCAACGCCTAAGTTCCATGGCTCCCTGGTTCCAAGCGTCTGCAAAGGATGAATCGACGGAGGTCGTCTCTACGGGTAGCCATATTTGTCCATCGATGCGACGTTCCACTAACATCGCTTTGTCTGAAGATGCATTGATCCTAAAAGCAGTGCTTCTCAATCCAGGTGAACGCAAATCGTCCAAGTCGGCAAGGGTAAGATACATCCCATGATCAAAGGTAATCCCGCTTATGCTGCCCATGACAGGATCCAACCTGAATGCCATCAAAACATGGCCGGGGGTATAGATGAGTGCCGTCTCGACCCCCAACGATTCCAGCAGAGCAGAGTATAACACCGCCAGATCATCGCAATCTCCAGTGCGATATTCCAGTGTCTCCCTGGGGTATTGTACATAGTCCAGTATGTGTGTTCTCGATGGATTCACCGGGTCCTTGAGGTATTTGAGTTTCCTCAGCCGCATGGCTTCGAAAAGAGAAGCGGCCTTTGTAACTCCTGCGGGAAGGTTTTTGGGGGATGCAGTGGAGATGACGCTTCGCGCAAACATGCTAAGGCTCTTGTCCCGAGCGGTAATAAAGGATGCCGCCGATTCAGGAACTCTCCAGTCGATGGCGTTTTTATCAAATACCATCAGGGCGACAACGCGACGCAGCGTGCCGGTTCCATCTTCTGTCCGGAACGAAACTTTTACTTCCGCCTGGGCTGGAGTATTTTCGTCCACCGAGAAGACCCTGTCTGAATCAAGGGTGACCCTCAACGGGATTTCGATTACAGAACCACTGATTTTTTTCAAAACTTTTTCCCATGGCAATTTCATAAAACCAGGCATAAAGACCGACACCTTGATCTCGCTGATTTTTTGTTTGCTCAAACGTCTCAACTTGAGTTC
>CAYSLH010000028.1:0-28136 GCA_964431605.1 uncultured Myxococcales bacterium | reverse complement strand
CGTCATAGAACGTGTCACTCATCTGGTGGACGATAAGGTAATTGACAGGGGTGCGCTTCTATCCACCTCGGTGACGGGAGTTGGCCCCAATCCCATGACACACTCATCCGTGGGCAGGGGCAACCTTCCATTTCATACGGCAAAAGAGATGGCGGAAAAGGAATACCTGGTGGATTTGCTGCGGAGGCACCGTTTTAATGTCTCGGCCGCAGCCCGAACAGCAGGAATTCATAGACAGAGCCTTCATCGCCTCTTGAGAAAACACGAGATTCAGACAGCCGACCTGCAATAATTTACACCTGAAACAAATCAGTGCCTGTGTAACTATTTGATTTTATTGAATCCAGTCTTTTGACGGAAGGTTTTTCACGTCTTGGTGCACTTAAGTGAAACCATATTGTTACAGGTAGAGGATGATGGCTGAGCTTCCTTTTTGAAGGTTTTTCAAAAGAAACAAGAGGATAGTGATGCGATTCTTGGTTGGCATGGTATTGGCTATGTCTCCAAGCAGCGAGGAAAGGAGGCTTTATCATGAAAGCTCGTATAGCGATTTTTGGGGTACTGAGTATGATGTTGGTTTTTGGTGTCGGCATGGCCATGGCGGATGAGGCACCTGGTGAATGTACAGGCGGGTTGTGTGGAACACCGGACGAGTCTGGTGGTTCTCCTTGTACTGACGGAGTTTGTTCGGGATGTGGATGTGGATGTGGCAGTATTCTTATCGCCAATACGGATCTTGGCGACACGTATCAGTATGCTGATGACTATGACGAGGATGGAATCGAGGACGATTATGACAATTGTCCATTCGCCGCTAACCGCGACCAGGCAGATAGCGACGGCGACGGCCATGGTGATGCTTGTGACAACTGCGCTGCAGTGGCCAACGAGTTTCAACGGGATGTGGACGGTGACGGTCTTGGAGATCTTTGCGATGACGACATCGACGGTGACTCCATACCCAATGCCATCGATAACTGTGTCGAGGTTCGCAATCCCACCCAGGGCAACGTGGACAATGACCAGTATGGAGATGTCTGTGACGGTGATATAGACGGGGACAATATCTCGAACCTGGAAGACAACTGTCCGTTCATCGCCAACCCGGAGCAGCGTCCTGAAGATCTGGTTCCAGGTTGTGACAGGGACCAGGACAATGACAGCGTGTCCGACTCGGTGGATAACTGCCCGAACGTTGCAAATCCCGAACAGGTGGATTCCGATGGCGATTTGATGGGCGATGCTTGTGACGCTGATGCGGATGATGACAGCTTGCTCAATACAGTGGACAATTGCCCCAAGATGTCGAACCCTGAGCAACTTGATTCGGACAGGGACGGTGTTGGAGACGTTTGCGACGCAACTTTCTGTTACGTGGCTGACGAGGTAAGTGCATGTCTGGATCCCACCTCTCCTTTCACGGTTTACGGGGGCGCCGATCGCCAGGTGGGCACTGGTGAGACTCTACCTTTGTTGTTCTGGGCGAATCGTTCAAACAGGGGTATTCATTACGAGTGGATTTTAGAACAGAGACCCGATGGTTCCGGTGCAACCATCACAAATCCGCGTGGTTCGTCCACTTTATCCACTCCCTACAACTATCATTACAAAAGGGGTAGAATGGTTGAGTTTACACCGGACAAGCCAGGAGTTTACAAGGTGAAGATCACAGCAGAGTTGGCCTTTGACGATGACCTCTATCCAGGCAAACGTACGTCTCAGCACGAGTTGACCATTACGGCTGAAGGTGACCCTGTCTCCACCGGTTGCTCTACGGCCACTTCCGGCGCATCACTCTTGGGTCTGTGGGCGCTTCTGGGCATGGCCCTCATCTGGAAGAGAAGGTAGGTGACCAGAGAGGCTTCGTTTTCTAAGTTGGTTCTCATAAAACTAAGTTGGTTCTCATAAAACACTGCGGCCCCGGCAATTACCTTGCCGGGGCCTTCGATTTTTATGCCTAGATCGTGTTTCCACTTCGTCACTTACTCCATTGCGCAAAGAGTTTCATAGATGGTGCGCGAAGTGAAACCAAATAGTTCCACTCTTCATGGGAGGACTATGGTGGCCAAAGTATAACTAATGGATAAAACGCATAAAAACAGAGGGGAAACTTTTGGCACGAAAAGTGCTTTATACTAGAGACAAAAGCGAGACAATAAGGAAAGGAGTTAATTATGAAGAACGTCATTTTGGTAGCGGCTTCGGTAATCGCGTTGGCATGGTCAGTACCTGCTTTTGCCCAGGATGAAGCGCCTGGCGAGTGTACGGGCGGTTTGTGCGGTACCCCTGACGAGTCGGGTGGTGGAGGCTGTGGCTGTGGCTGTGGTTGCGGTAGCATCCTTATAGCCAATACTGACCTGGGTGATACCTATCAGTATGCGGATGATTATGATGAAGATGGGATTGAAGACGACTATGACAACTGTCCGTTTGTTGCAAATCGCGACCAGGTGGATGCTGACGGAGACAAACGTGGAGACGCCTGTGACAATTGTGCGACTATTCCCAACGAGTTCCAGCGGGACGTGGATGGTGACGGTCTTGGAGATCTTTGCGATGACGACATCGATGGTGACTCCATACCCAATGCCATCGACAACTGTATCGAGGTTCGAAATCCCACCCAGGGTAATGTGGATGAAGATGCATTCGGCGATGTTTGTGATGCGGACATAGACGGGGACAATATTCCAAACATGGACGACAATTGTCCGTTCATAGCCAACCCATCTCAGCAGCCTCAAGACTTGGTCCCAGGCTGCGATCCTGATATGGATAATGACTCTGTGGCTGATTCCGTGGACAATTGCCCCACCTTGGCCAATCCCGACCAGTTCGATTCCGATGGTGATTTAATGGGTGATGCCTGTGACGCCGATGCAGACGATGACGGTATTCTCAATGCCCTGGATAACTGCCCAAAGGTTGCAAACCCGGAGCAGAAGGACGGCGATCGGGATGGGGTAGGAAATGTTTGCGACTCTTCTTTCTGCTACGTTGCCGATGAGGTCAGTGCGTGTCTGGATCCCACCACTACTTTTACGGTATACGGCGGTGCGGACAAGTTGCTCCAGACCGGAGAAACTCTTCCCTTGCTGTTTTGGGCCAACAGGGCAAATAGAGGAATTGAGTATGAATGGACTATCATGGCAAGACCCGATGGCTCCCGCGCCACCATTAAAAATCCCCGCGGTTCTGCAACATTGTCAACGCCATACAACTACCACTACAAAAAGGGTCGGTTGGTGGAATTTACCCCGGACATGCCGGGTGAGTACAAGGTCAAGATCACGGCGCGGCTGGTGTTCGATGACGACCTGTACCCAGGAAAAGATACCGACGAGCATATCGTGAGTTTGACTGCAGAAGGAGACCCCATAAACACTGGTTGTTCCACCGCCGCTTCCGGTGCTTCTTTGCTGGGTCTTTGGGCTCTTTTGGCGATGGCCTTGGTTTGGCGAAGGAGATGATTAAAAGCTACAGCGAGTAGTTTGCGGTATAGAGTAGATATGGTATAGAGCTTTCCCCCTCCTAAATCCCTAGCGTCCATGCCCCTGTAGGTGAGCTTTCTTACAGGGGCATTCTTTTGGTAGCAAACCTTTCGCTTCTGTTTTGATGACCTCTCAGCTGAAAGGATCCCTTTTGCGTACAGTGTCACAGATGTGCTTCAGTTGATTTTGTATTTACGATGAAAGATTTTTCTACTGACTCATATTTCGTTGAAATTGTTGTAGTATAATTTGCTCTGCATATTTAGTGGTTGGCATGCTTCATGAATGGTTTCGAAGCCGAAAGATAAATGGAATGTTTGGAAAGTTTATTAAAGTTGTTTTGGCAAGGATGCTAAAGTGTAACTTGCCATGAACCCTAAATGGCGTTCATAATGGTATGCTGCAGCAAGGGATGATGTACAAGAAAAGGAGGGTCTGATGTCCAAGGTTTTTACGGTTTTGATAATGGGCGTTTTGTTGGTGGCGTCTTGTTTGTCCTTGGTGGCTTGCACTGATTCGGACGTGGAAGTCAAAGAGACTCTTTTGGCTCCGCAGGTGGATGATCAACTCCACATTACCGGGCAGGTGTGTACCAAGCCGCCCGAGGATTCGGTATTCCCTGTGAAGATCATGTTCATAATGGATTGCTCAGGCTCCATGCAGCAGACCGACGAGGGAGATCACCGGGTGCAGGCTGTCCGGGATGTGGTTCGCAGGTATGCGAGTAATCCTCAAGTTTTTTTCAATATCATCAAGTTCAATGGGCGGGTCACGGTCCTGACCAATGGATTCGAGCACCTTCAGGGAAATGAAGACAATGTCTTCGGTGGGCAAGGCTTGTTGGAAGCTGATTCCATGACAGACTACCAGGGTGCGCTTGGAGTGGCATACCAGGAGTTGCTCAAGGACATGCAGAGTTCCAGCCTGGCAGAACTGGCAAGGACGAAATACGTTATCATGTTTTTTTCCGATGGTACTCCTGACCCGGTTTGCTATGGTTGCGTGACAGATCCTCCGAACCATCCCAGGTATTCTCCCGACTGCCACGAGGACCTGCACGTGGTGTGTACCTTGATGGATGATATCGTTCTGGACATGGACTATGCCGAGCCTGGCATGTTTCCCATGCTCGAAGGTGGTTCGGATTACAATCACAATTACCAGATTTTTCAGTTAGTAGATGCCATCATGGATCTCAAGAACGCTTTTCATCCTGGAGAACTCAGGTTCCATACGGCCTTTTTGTATTGCAGAGACCAATTCGGCAATCCAACCTCCCCTCTGTGTGCAGCAGCCGAGGCCGCCTACAACCTGGACCCAGACAGGGGCCGAGCTTTACTCAGGGAGATGGCCACCCGTGGAAATGGGACATTTCGTGATTTCACCTCAGGCCAGGATGTGAACTTTTTGAACATAGATTATACGTCCATCAAGCGTGAGTATGGTGCGAGGATGCTTCTCGTGTCCAACACCAACGCATATCCCGGCAACGATGTGTTCTTAGCGGATTCTGATGGTGATGGATTGGATGATGACGAGGAGATGAGAAACGGAACAGACCCGATCAAAGCTGACTCCGACGGCGACGGGTATGGTGACTTAGTGGAAGAAAGACTGCGATCCGCCGGCTTCGATCCCATGGACCCGCTTCGACCGGAGACGGATTGTTCGGACAGGACAGATGACGATGGTGATGGCCTTCGTGCGTGCGAAGAGGACCTGTTCGGTACCGATGCCAAGTTGATGGACAGCGATTTCGATGCCTTTCCCGACCTGGTGGAATTGAAGTATGGTACCGATCCTCTGGTAGATGATACCACTGGTGACCTGGATTCTGATGGCAGAAGGAATGCGGACGAGCTTTTGTATCACTCCAACCCCAGCCGTTCCGATGTGGCGCTGTATACGGACCATAGGTATTGGTACGAGCTGCGTCCTGTTGATGGAGGTACGCAGGGCAGGCAGTGTTTCGATTTCGATATTCGATACATTACCCTGGTGACCACCAGGGACCGGAATGGGCAGGGTACCAAGGGGTACAACGATATCCTTATTTGGTTCGATCAGGCCTCCAACGACGACCCTTACGATCCCGGCCAATATCGCGTTGCCTGCGTCAGGGCTCAATACATAGCACCTGACTTCAAGGTTCCCTTTGATGGAGTGATCAATCTCACGGATGAGGATTTCGTAGACCCTGGATCCGTGGACCTTGGATTCGCTGATACCACATGTGTGGAGGCTGAATAGTTGTATTTCCTCAACGGTGTTTGGAGGATGGGCTTATGAGTAAGACCAGTTTTCACGGTACCGTATTTGCAGCTTTGATTTCGATATGGGCTTTCGTGGCCATGTCCTGTACGGATGTTGATGTTTTCGAATCACAGGGCGGAGGGACAGGCCAGCAGGATGACAAGCTCACCGTATCCGGAGAGTTTTGTACCGAGCATCCTGACGAGATGGACTTTCCCGTCAAGATCATGTTTGTCATTGATTGTTCCCAGTCCATGAATGTCACCGATCCCCCTCCATCACCCAATGAATACCCTGGAAGGGTCAGGGCTGTCTGGGAGGTGATTCAGAAATTTCGTTTCGATCCGGGCGTAGAGTTCGCAATAGTCAGGTTCGAGGCGGCGGCGAACGTGGCCACCCAGCGAGATACCAATGGCGATGGTGTCGCGGATATGTTTGGATTCACCAACGATCTCCCGACGCTTTTACGTGCCCTCAATTCGCTCCAGGCCGCTGGTGGTAATACGTCCTATCAGGCTGCACTGGGTCTGGCCGAGGCGACGCTGGCCATGGATATGTCCAATACCAACGTGGATGAGAGGGCAAGGACCAAGTACGTCGTGATATTCCTCTCCGATGGTCTGCCTTACCCGGTGGACTATGATGATCAAGTAAATACACCGTACAGTATCAGGCGTGCTGTGCGTGAGATGATGAAGCTGGCGGCACGTTTTCAGGTTGCGGACCTCACTTTTCATACGGCTTTTCTTGCGGTGGATACCCCCCAGTGGGTGGATGACGAGGCAGAGGCATTGCTGGGTGGCATGTCTGATGACGGCGGCGGAACTTTCAGAAATTTCGAAAATGGAGAGGAAATTAATTTCCTCGACATAGACTTCACGTCTGTCAAACGCATGTACGCTCTGAAAGACGGTGCATTTCTAGCTGGCAATGTCAATGCTCACCCTGCCTGGAATGCAGAGGATTCAGTGGATACGGACGGGGATGGTCTTGTGGACGTGGTAGAGTGGGAGATAGGTACTGATATAGGAAAAATTGATACCGATGGAGACGGATTCAACGACTTTCTGGAGTATTCCTTACGCAGAAGCGGGTTCGATCCCCTGGACCCGGATGACGCTGACTGCTCTTTGGCGTTGGACAGGCAGGATGATGATGGTGACGGACTTTTGAATTGTGAAGAGAGGTTCATCGGCACCTCTACTGACCTTTTCGACACGGATGCCGATGGCATGCCTGATCCGGTGGAGGTCAGAAGCGGAACAAACCCGGTTTGGTCGGATGCGGATTTGGACCAGGATTTCGATGGTTCGCTGAATGCAAACGAGGTCGCTTGGCACACCAATCCCACTGATAATGATGCGGATCATTTTTCCAAGTTCGCCTATCGTTACAGTTTCGGAAAGAAACCAGGCGTTTTCGAAAGTCGACTTTGTTACGATTTCAAAGTCGACAATATCACCTTGGTGGGTACCGAACCCAGATCGGTTGGGGCTCCGAAAGGGTTCAATGATATTTATGTATATGCCGGCCAAGTCCCATACGACGACCCAGACGATTTTGGAACATTCAGGGTGGCGTGTGCCAGGGTGAAGTATATCCCCAGGTATCCTGAACCGGATATAAAGGTTCCACCTGACGGACGTGTGAAGCTGGAACAGAAGTATTTCAAGAGGCCGGTTGCCAGGTCTTGTGGCTCAAACGAGGATTGCCCTCATCATGTCTGCGATCCCATGAACCACACTTGCCTGGATCCCCTGGGAGAAAAATGCGATGAGAATACACCCTGTCCCCATTTTACATGTGAACAGGATCTCATTACAGGTGAGTCCCACTGCATATATCCTGTGGCAACCGCTTGCTTGAGCGATGACGATTGCCCTCTGTTTCCAGTAAATCCCGATACCGGACGGTGTATGGATCCCGCTGGTTCCGCTCCGGATGAAGTTACAGGTGATTGTCCAAAGCGGGCCTGTATTCCCCAGTATCCAGAATGTCTTCCTGACGGAAGTTGTGAAGCGGATGGAGATGCCAATCCGGATAATGATCCTGTCTGTATCAATGGATTGTGTCGTGTACCGTGTTCCGGTGCCTCTGATTGTAATCCCGGTGAGACTTGCGAACTGGATACAAAGGATGATTTTGAAGCATGTGCGGCTGAGTCTGATTGCGTCTCTGGTGAAAAATGCATGGACGGTGTTTGCAGGGTTCCTTGTGCAACTTCAGCGGAGTGTCCGGTTGCAGGTCAGGAATGTGAGCAAAATCTCTGTACTGGACGTCATTGTGTGGACCATCACGGAGGATCGTGCGAACAGGTTTTGTGTTCGGCCGATGCCGATTGTCCGGTGCAGCCTTGTGACGAAGAGATTGGAAGATGTCGTACCCAACCATGCCAGGATTCCCGCCAGTGTCCCAACCAACGATGCGAGCCTGTACTGGGCAAGTGCATGGGATCGTCATGCGTAGACGATAACGACTGTCGTGGCGAAAGGGGATATACCTGTTCCGATGTTATCGGCGATTCGTGTAACAGGGACATAGACTGTCCTTTCGAGTTTTGTTCCATGAAGGTCTTTCGTTGTTCCATGGGTAATGCAGAATGCCAAATTTCCAGTGATTGTCCTGCCAATACCTGTGCGACAAACGGTATATGTACCCAGTCGGGAAATGAATGCACCAACGATCTGGAATGCGTACCCAATACGTGCAGATCGTTTTTCGTGTGTGTCAACGATCCTGCCAAGGGCTGTACCATGTCGCTGGATTGTCCCCAGACATTCTGTGGTGCGGATCATCATTGCATAAACGACCCTGCCATATCGTGTGACCCGGAGACGGAAAACAGGGACAACAATTGCCAGGTTGGTATCTGCAGGAGCGACGCTGATCTGGGCCATTGTGATACCCAGGGACAGGAGGCATGTTCTGTGGATGCGGATTGTCCCAATTATCATTGCAATCCATCCGTGGGCCTGTGTGACTATCCATCCGAAATTGTGTGCCAGACCAACGATGCCTGCCCCGCTGGGTTGACCTGCTCCATACCGGGAGGCGCCCAATGGGGGGTTTGTCAGGCGTCTTGTTCTTCTGATTCGGATTGCCCTACCGCCATGTGCTTGGGTCGATGTATTCCTCTCGACGCTGCAGACAAGAGACGTTGCACTGATTGGTTCGATCCCGACAGGGACTGTCTTGTGTTTGAATGAGGATATTATTGATAACCACCGGCTAGATACTTGCAGAAGCATCTGGGAAATATTGATACCATGCCGGAATTTCAAAAGGAGATGACATGATCCGTATGCTGCGTCAAACTTCATGGAAAGTTTTTGTGCTTTTGACACTGCTCACCGGATGCGGGGGCACGAGTTCTAAAAACGATGCTGGTACCAAGGATGCGGATGGCGGGATGGACGAATGCGTGGTGGATAATTCAAGAATGAGGCCTGCCAAGGACCCGGACTGGGAGTTGGTACCAGATGGTCAGAACGCCACAGGTACGATCTGCCCTGCGTCGGATGTGGACCATTATTGGTTTACGACTTCTCAGCCAGGGACGATCATTACCGTTGAGTTGGCAAATAACGTCGTACGTACGGAAGTGGATTTTTGTTACAAGATCCTGCCGGAAGATGAAAATGCTCCTGCCGTGGCGCTGGTTTGTGACTATGATGGAACCGATGGCCAGACTCGATTGGTTGGCAGCCATTACCTTGCCGAGGCCGGAACCTATTTTCTGGAAGTGTACGATGCCGGGGGTGATGATGCCGATACCCGTAATGCGTACGCTATCGGGTTGACCCAGGTGGTGGATCCGGACCAGAACGAGAGCAACAACGACAAGGACCACGCCACGTCTTTGAACGCCGAAACTGACGGGTATCTGTCCTTTTTGGGAGACCAGGATTGGTTTGCAATCCAGGTGAATTCATCCGGGCAGATATTGAGCCTGGATCTTACAAACCAGGAATCAACTCCCGTAGACTTGCGTTACACGGTGTTTATGCCGGATGGAACTACTCCGATCAATACCGGCCTGAACGCCAACGGAGACGATGGGGCCACCCAACTCCACGACGTGTTGGCGTTGGGAGATCCCGGGACATATTATCTTGTGATACAGGACGAAAACAATGATGATTCGGATCTGGAGGTTCCATATCACCTGAGCGTATCTCTTAGAAACAATCCTGATTCTCGAGACCTGGGGGCTAATAACGATAGTCCCTCCAACGCAACGACACTGACCACCGGCGTCGCCATCTCCGATGCCTATGTGGCGACTCGCGCAGACCAGGACTGGTACAAGATCCAATCAGCAGGGGTTACGGATACGCACCCGGCTCTGTTGGAAATCGACGTGGCGTTTGCGTCTGAAAGCTCAGTGGATCCAGCCGTAGATCTCATCGTGGGAGATCCAAATACCTCTTGCAGTCCGGATGATGATTGCAATCTCCTGAACTGGACCTGCGGAGGGGGCTCATGCAATACGGCTGCCTGCATGAACTCGCAGTGTCCTTCTCATGAATGCGTGGAACACGAAAACCGCTGTAGCGGTGCGGGGTTTTGTCTTCCAGAGGGCGGTTGCGGCATCAGGCATCTCGTGATGCACGGAGCGGATTGGTCCACCTCGGGAAACCCGCGTCATCTCCATACGGTGGCGCCCATGTATGGTTCAACGTATTATATACTGGTTCGGGATTTCATGGGTGACGACCTGGATCCTGACCATGCATATTCCATAACAGTAACGGTCAGAAATGAACTGGATACCAATGAGCAGCCTCCCAACGGCCTGTACCTGCCCTACGCCACGCAGGAGCAGGATGAAGATTCGAGGAGATGGAACATACCATTGGCTACCACCATTCATTGTGGTGACGTGGGTGATCACATAGAGTGTGATCCCATTCAGGGATACTTGTCGTTCAGGGGAGATCAGGACTGGTATGTTCTCGATGCCATTCCTGCCGAGGCCGAGGCTAACCCGGACCAGCAAAGCACCAAGGTGGATTATGATTTACAGTTCGAGTATTCCTTTGCAGGTAACCAGGACATGTATATCAATTACGAGTTTTTCCTGGGAGGTGCTGTCGGCCGTCCCCGTATTGCCTTCAACCACCAGGGACCTGCTTCAGGGGTGGTGGGAGACGGAAATTCGTCCAACGGTGGCTCAGGGGATGATTGTGCGTACCTTTGTGGCGAGTTTCATGGCTCGCGCCCGGTATATGTTCGAATCCAGCACAGTGACCGAAAGAAGTGGGATTATGAGCATCCTTACAACCTTGTGGTAAAAGCATACAGACGATGTCCTCTGGAGTGTGAATATTGTGCGCCGGATGCCACCGACTATGCTTGTCCCACTGCTGATAATCCCTGTCCGCGCGGTGGATGTGAGTAACTTTTGTTTGATTGGAGGCATGCGATGCTGCGCAATTCAGTAATCGTTTTATTGTTGTTGTCAGGATTCTGCGTTGCTACCTGTACCGACACAAACGTTTATGTCGGATCAGTAGAGCCTTCGATCCCCAACAAAATTACCATATCCGGTACGGTCTGTACCGATGATCCTGCAGAGAGGCAGTTTCCGGTCCGCATCATGTTCATCGTGGACACTTCCGGCTCCATGGCCGAAAACGATCCGGAATTACACAGGATGACAGCGGTCCAGGACATTGTTCAGAGGTTCAACAAGTCCAAAAATTACGAGTTTGCCATCATCAAATTCGCAGGTGAAGCTTTTCAACTCACAGAAGAGGGCTATACCGACAGGCAAGATAAGCTAAACGAGGCCATTGGCGCTCTTGGCGGGGTGGATCCCTGTGCAAACCAGTCTTGCAGAAATTGGACCGCGGCCATGTCGTTGGCTTCGGCAATTTTCACAGGTGATGTGTTGACCACAAACCCCGGGACTCTATCTCGTACGAGATACGTGTTTATCTTTATCGTAAACGGTCCTCCTGACCCCGATAGCTCCGATGCCAAGGACAGGCTGGTGGATGCCGTGGACGAGATGTTGAAGTTTGGTGAGCAAAACGGCGTCGCCGAATTCGCCTTTCACACTATTCAATTGGACGACACCCCAGGCACTTGTGATGGAACCCCTGAGATACACTATTGTAACTCGTCCATCCCGTGTCCGCCGAACTGTGCGGGAACCGAGTCCTGTAATCAACCAGAGAGGCTTTGTTCGGAGGACCATTCCGTAACGTGTTCCACTGATGATGACTGTACCGATCGTTGCGAGTTCGTTAGGGTCTGTGCAAACGATGTCAACACCACCTGCGTAAACGACAAGGAGTGTTGCCCTAAGTATTCCTGCACCGATCCCCAGGCGGTGCAAAATGACAGGGCTTCGGGTTTGCTGCAGGCCATGTCTTTTGCCGGCAGGGGAGAGTACATCCGGTTTTCCATCGGGCCCCAACTGAACCTATGGGGTCTGAACTTTCAAACCACCAGGAACGTGTTTGTAAAAAAGGCATTCCTGGTCACCAACACCAATGTGAAAACCATGTGTGGGAAGTTGTACGTGGATTCCGATGGCGATGGTCTGTCTGATCGGGAAGAGGAATGCTATGGAGAAATGCTCTCCGGTCAATGTACCGACCTTGATAAATGTCATTGCACGTTGGACCCATGGAGCAAGGATCACCAGTCTGGAACCGATACTGATCCACGAAATCCCGACACGGATGGTGATGGACTTGGAGATCTTCTCGAGGACCTTTTCTCCACGGTGGATCTCGATCCACTACGTATGGACTTGCCACAGGCTTGCTATACCCTCGAAAGACCATACAAGGACACGGATGGAGACCAGCTAAACGACTGTGAGGAGAACCTCATCGGCACTGATATGAACCTGTTCGACAGCGACAAGGACGGATTCCCGGACCAAATCGAGTTCAAGGCAGGCGGCAATTACCTTCAACAGGACAACTTGGCTGACTCTGACATGGATGGTATCCGCAACGGTGACGAGCTTATGGAGCATCTGGACCCCAAGTGCAATGATGTACAAGCACGATCCGGGGATTCTTATCGTTACAAGATCGTGGACGAAGGTCTTCGCTTGGTGCCTTTTTCTTCTTCACCGCAGCAGATCCACGGGGTTGAGGTCATGAACGTGTCAGGACGAAGCCAGGCCGGCGCCGGAGACCTTTTTTTCTTTCCCGTTGGTACCAGGCGGGATGACGGAACAGTGAGGGATCGTCCAACTTTGGCTTGGCGGGATCCTGGTGATGGAACCCATGGGTTGGAGGTTGAGATAACCGGAAGTGGTGACTATGTGTTGTACTCGGCATGCTCCTGTATCCAGGATTGTGCGGCAGGTTGTGCTCCCGGGGAATGGTGTAACCCGGCTTCCGGCACTTGTGTTCCCGACCCTTGTGAACGACTGACTTGTGCTTCCACTGAGACTTGTGATCCATCCCAAGGGCGCTGTATTACGGATTGCACGAAGGCTGAGTGCGGCCTGGGCGAAAGATGCGATCCTCTTCTGGGCAGATGCCTGACGGACCTTTGCCTAAACACTCAATGCCCCAATGGACAGGCTTGTGATACCGAGGCTGGAAAGTGTGCCGGGCCACCTTGTATCGGTTGGACGTGCAGCGGGGGATTGACGCTGGATGAGGGCAGTAAGCCTCCATGGATCACTGTCAGGGTGGATGAGAGCCAGTTGCCTCTGAGCGGCTTTTGGTGTGATGGAGCAGGGAATGTTACAGATTGTCTTACCGATGCGGATTGCCCTGCCGAAGCACATTGTCTCATCAGGGATCCGCTGACCGTTGGAGTTGCGCAGAAGAATTGCATTTCGTTCAAGGTAAAGAATATCACGTTGATGGAGACTATGGATTCCGGCATGTTCGGACCAGGATGGAATAATATTTTTGTATATTTTGCCCAGACGCCCCTCGATAACCCGTACGCCTATTCCATATTTCGGGCTGCCCAGTACCAGATCCAGTTTGTAAATGGTGAAAAGAATCCCGATGTGGCAGAGGTCCCCTTGGACGACGGCGACTTTTTTCAGATCGTTGAAAAATAGAATGCTTACCTGGGTTGAGATGAAAATCCATTGTTGACCAACCACTAGTCAGGAGATAGAGTCATAGCCATGCGAAAAATATCCTTCTTATTGTTCTTGACGGTTGCCGTGACCTTGGCTGCATGTGGTACTGTGGAAAAAACCTGTGGCCCTGAAAACGATCTGACCCCGAACATCATTCCAGATCCATCGGCGTTGGATACCTTTATGGTTGCGTCTTTGGGGGTGGACGAGTTGGCGGTCGTCGGCCCTGGCGCAGAGCATTCAACCCTGGTCCAGGCCCATTTCAATGATTTCACCAACTACCAGGTCCAACTCGCAGAGACCATAGAATTTGCCGATCACACGGCCTGTTTTGTATACGCAGGGAGGCCCGTCACCAGCGGTGATCCCATCCCCCTCCACATACAGAGCGCAACCTTTGGAGGACTTTCACAGCAGGTCGTCTTGGAACCGGACGAATTTGAGCATATCCCGACACAGGTGATTCCCCAACGTGGATATGACTCTGACCAGGTCAGCATCGATGTCAGTTCATCAGGAACCCTCGAGGATGGAAATTTTCCGGCATTTTCGGATACCATCCCCGCACCCACACTGCCTGTGCTTTTGCGTATCGGGGACGTGGAGCCTGTTGATCTGACGACCTCTCCTTCCATCGGAATCACGGCCGACCGCATCGAGCACATGCTGGTTCAATGGGAGCCGTCCGGTGCAGACTATGTAGAGATAAAGATTATTCCTGGTGCTGGTTCTGAGACTCCTTATGCCAAGCTTCGCTGTATCACCTTTGATGACGGATGTCTGGAAATTCCTGCCGGCGCCCTTGCCCATTTGGCCCTGGACATGGCCACAAATTTCCAGTTTCGCATAGAGAATCATTTCTTTGTCATCCACCCCATCATGGATGAAGACGGAAAAACCAAGGCTTCAGCCCTCATTGATACCAGTTCCACATTGGCTGGAACGGTGTTGCGTTAAGTGGAGGAGCTTAGTTGATGGATAGGCGAATCTTCAGGATGCTATCGCTACTGGGCCTGTTGTCTTTGCTCTCTTGCGGGGTACAGGAAGGTGATTTCATCATTGGCGCGGACTACAGTCCTTGCCAGGCCAATATTCCTGTTTGCCAGACAACCGCAGGGTGCAACATGAACGAAAGTACATACATCGAGGGTGAGTTCCCAGGACGCAGGACTTTCGTGGTGACCGCACCTTCCGACACTGACATCGTTGTGAAAATATTTTTCAAGACACGCGAACACCCTGGTGAAGATACGGAGATTCGTTGGTACGAACCAGGTTGTGCCGACTATTACGTCTATGAGAGTGATGGAATCGACATATTCTCTAAGGCTGGCAGTGATAGAGTATTTTCTCAGACGAGGCGCATTCGGATGAGTGGAGACCACCTCATAGAGGTCTATTCCGATGCAACCACCAATTACTTTGTACGGGTTGAACTGAATCACCCCGGCTGATTTTCGGCTTTCCATGGAGCGTTCAATAGCTCGCACACCAGTTGCCGCATTTCCTGGCTTGATGTTCGTGTCGGGGGCAACATTGACCCTCGAGGTTTGTCTCACCAGGATCCTTTCTGTTTCACTTTGGTATCATTTCGCGTTCATGGTGGTCTCGACTGCGCTGTTCGGCCTGGGGTTCGCAGGTGTTGCTCTTTGTCTGAAAAAACATCCTGAGAAAGTGCCTTCGAGATTACTAGGCTTTGCGGCCATCAGCACTCCACCCGCTTTCATTATTGGTTACTGGTTGTACAATATAGTACCGTTCGAGCCGTTTTCTCTCGGAAATGAGCCTCTTCAGTGGTTGTGGCTGCCCCTGAGTTATCTCGCAGTCACCCTGCCGTTTTTCTTTTCGGGCCTTACCGTGGCTTCGGTATTGACCCGTTATGCAAAATCTATCCACAGATTGTACTTTTTCGATCTCATTGGGGCAGGTGCAGGTTGTCTGGCGGTTGTGGTAATACTGCCGTGGTTTGGTGGGTCTGGCTCTGTTTTCGTGGCTGCGGCTGTTGCGGGACTGGGCGGGGCATTGTTGATGCTCGAGCATGACGGCAGGTGGAGTCTGGTGGCGGTATTTTCGGCTGTTGTTTTATTGACCCTATCTTTTTGGGCGGACGAAATTGTGCCGGTTCGGATTTCATCTAACAAGGTTGTGGGTAACGGCCAAACCGTTGCAGAAGTGTTTCGAGATCCGACATTTCACAAGTACACTGCCTGGAATACCATCAGCAGGGTAGATGTGATCGAGTTCAGGGATATCCACGGTAATCTTCATCGAAGTGCTCTGATAGATGCAGGCACGGCAGTGACCAGGCTCGCTCATCCCACAGGGCCTATTGGTAAATTGGGCCCAACTTCGGACGAGGAGGGTTGGTTCGTGCGGTTGTCATCCTCTCCGGATGTCCTGGTGGTGGGCTCGGGAGGCGGACGAGAGGTTTTGCTGGCGTTGAGGAATGGGGCATCGAGAGTGGTGGGAGTGGAGATAAACCCGGCAATAAATGACTTGGTCTCAAATGTCATGGCTGACTTTACCGGACATTTGTATGATGATCCAAGGGTCGAGATTCACACGGACGAAGCGCGTTCTTTCATCAGGCGCAGCGATGAAAAATTCAATCTCATTCATTGTCCACATACGATTTCCAACGCAGCCATGGCGTCTGGATCATTGAGCCTCGCGGAAAATCATCTCATGACCATCGAGGCGTTCGGAGATTACCTGGACCACCTGCTCGCAGGGGGAGTGCTACTCATTACCCGGCCTGAGGCCCACCTCCCCAGGTTGTTCGTGACAGCGAGGAAAATTTTCGAAGAACGCAAGCTGCCAAATCTGGAATCTTCGGTGGTCGCCTGGCGAGCACGCTCGAGCGGCTTGAGCTTTTATGCGGGTTTTGCCCTGCGTAATAGACCGTTTACCAAAGTCGAGTTGGTTGAACTGGAGCAGGTACTAAAGAAGCGTAGACTAGAACCATTGTATTTGCCTAGACTGGTCGAGCGCCCCCCGTACCGTGCGATTCTTACATCCCCTGAGCCCAAACGGGTTCCTGTCCCGTTTGCCGCAATCCTGGAGCCTGCCACAGATGATGAACCATTTTTCAACAGGCGGGTGCCTTTTTCGAAAATTGGTATGGACGATCTCCTCGCCGTGTTTTCTCCTGGTAGCCATGGCCGTATGGCGCTGGAAGACCGTCCCGTGGCCGAAAGCGCTCTCATCGTTCTCCTGCTCGAGTCCATGGCCGTGTCACTTATCTTCATCCTGCTGCCTTTATGGGTTTTTCGCAGAAGGTCTCTCGTGGGCAGGGGTCTTGGAAGGACACTCGTTGCTTTCGCCTCCTTGGGCCTCGCTTACATCGTGGTGGAGGTCGGTCTCATACAGAGATTCAATCTTTTTCTCGGAAGGCCTGTGATCGTTTTTGCCACGGTTCTTGGAACACTCCTGGTCTCATCTGGTCTGGGTTCCGCATTTTCCAGGCGTTTCCAGTCATCCCGTGCTGGTGTCTTGGCTGCAATCACAGCGGCAGGAGTGGGCCTGATAACGGCGATGCTGTCATCTATAGTGGTGGACGTCGCCCTGGCCTGGCCCGCCTGGACCAGAATTCTTGTATCCATGGGATTGCTGTTTCCAGCAGGCTTTGTCATGGGAATGCCATTCCCTCTTTTGCTGAGGCAGGTCGATAAATTTAACTCGGAGAGGATCCCATGGGCATGGGGGGTCAACGGTTTTGCGTCCGTGGTCGGTTCCATAAGCGCGGTGTTGCTGGGAATGACCCTGGGATTTACGGTAGTGGTTTTGGTGGGAGTTTGCTTTTACATTCTGGCGGCCATAAGCTCTGTGGGGCTTGGATCAGATTTCGGACCCTGAACAGGATCGGCATGGAATAATGGCAAAGAAGGAAAAGAAGGAACAGAAGAAAAAAAAAGATTCCAATGAACCATCGTCGGGTTCGTCTAGTGAGATGCCCAGACGGGATTTTTTGGTGGGCGGTGGGGTAGTCTTGTTGGGCGCGGCAGGTATTTCGTCTTTGGCGGCTGGCGTTCGGTTCGCCTCCCCGGATTTTTCTTCTGATAATTCCACCAAGTTCGCGTTGGGCGGTTTTTCAGATTTCAAGATGAATACCCTTTCGTGGCTGAGAGAGAAAGATTTATTCGTGATCCACGATAAAATAGGTTTTGGCGCGTTTTCAGCCAAGTGCACCCATTTGGGATGTATCGTGCAAAGAACTTCCGAGGGATTCCAGTGCCCCTGCCATGGTGCCAGATTTGGTCCAATGGGGGAGGTGCTTTGCGGTCCTGCTCGTCAGGATTTACCTTGGTATGAGTTGTGGGCAGACACAGATGGAATGATCTGGATCGATACCAGCTCTGAAGTGCCGGCCAAAACAAGGCCTCTTTCGGAGTTGAAGCGCCAAGCCAGGGACGAATCATGAGGGAGTTTTTCAGTAAGCTTTGGGAGAACATTCGTGCCCTTCCAAAAAACGCACTATCGGGACTAAGACCCCTGCCGCCTAATTCAGCAAAGCCCGCTGTTCGCATGAGGCGAGCGTTTTTTTACCATTTGCACCCGTTGAACGTAACCAGCAGGGCGTTGAATCCGTTGGTGACCATGGGGCTTGGCATAGGCTCTGTAACCTTATTCATATTACTGTGTATAAGCGGTGCCCTCCTGATGGTGTATTATGACCCTTCCACAACTGGTGCTCATTCGAGTCTGATGGATATACAGTACGCGGTTTCTTTCGGCGTCTTTATCAGATCGCTTCATCGATGGAGCGCACATGCCATGGTCGTTTTGGTGCTCATGCACATGCTCAGAGTGGTTGCACAGGGTGCATACGTGGGCCGACAACTAAACTGGATAATCGGCCTGTCCATGTTGTTTTTGACCATGGGCCTTGCGTTTACAGGATATCTACTGCCTTGGGACCATCGCTCATACTGGGCCGTTACCGTCAGTGCGAACATGTTGGACCATTTTCCCCTGTTGGGTCATAGCATCAAAGAACTCTTTCTCGGTGGCACAAATGTTGATGGCGCAACCCTGTTGCGCTTCTACGCCCTGCACGTTGCATGGCTTCCTGCTGCCTTGGTGGCGTTGATGGCATTACATCTATGGAGGTTGAGGCGGGATGGAGGTCTTGCCGTGGGACCGGACGTGTCAGGAGACGGAGAAAAGGTTCCGGCATGGCCTCACCTGGTGCTGCGAGAAGCTTCGGTGGTGTTGATCCTGACTGCGGCCATGTTTGTGCTAAGCGCCGTGATAAGTGCTTCACTGGGAGGGGCACCGGATATCCACCATCCATCAAATCCTGAGAAAGCTCCCTGGTATTTCTTGTGGCTTCAGGAGATGGTGTCATATTCTGTCCCAGTAGGCGGGGTTTGGTACCCGTTGGCCCTTGTCCTGATGCTACTGGGCATTCCACTTCTGGACCGTGAGACGTCGGAGGTGGGAAAATGGTTTGGTGGTTCAACCAAAGCAAGGTCGGTAATTGCTTTCAGTGTCCTGCTGGCGATTGGTTCCTTTGTATTGTTCGAGTATCTTTACCTGTCAGGGGCGCATGAGCTTGGCGTGGCTGGCATTTCCACGGATATAATGAACCCGGCTAGCGGGATGCTGCTGCTGGCTTTGGTGGTTTTTTTCGTAGCCGGAGTTTTGAGCTCTTCGACCCGGATCGCTTGTCTGTGCGCATTGATCGTTCTGGTAATAGGATTGGTGGGGTTTGTGCTGGTGGGTATGTGCAGAGGACCGGATTGGGTTTTTTATTGGCCCTGGCAAGGGTGGCCCCATGGAATTTGATACAAAGTCTGATTCGAGAAAAGTTCGCATGGTATTTTTCCTTGCGTCGGTTACCTTGCTTGCCTCTATGCTTTTTGTGTGGTTGTGGAAATCCGATCCACAGTGGATCCGTATACAGAATGCTTATGATGGTCCTTTTCTTGGACCTGCTGGTTTCACTGGGGAGATTAGACAGAAAAAAAACTGTGCAGGCCAGCAGGAGCGTTGTACCACGTGCCATCTGATGGTCAATCGTAAAGAGCTCATGGGACCATCCGTGAAAAAGATCTACAGGGCCCATCCTGTTTCCATGATCCATCATTTTTCGAAAGGTGTCGGTTGCAGCCAATGCCATGGAGGAAATCCGGAAGCGTTGGACCCGCTGGTCGCCCATGCATTGACCAATGGCGTGGGAAAAGATCCTCTCATGACCCAACCCAACATACAGGCATCTTGCGCCAAGTGTCACCTGCCTGGTTCAGTTGCCGGCACCGAGCGGCTGGCTTCCGGTGCCATGATGTTTGTCCAACTAGGTTGCATGGTCTGCCATCCCATGCAGGCAGGTGGAGCAGGCAGTGCGGATTACGGGCCTGACCTGAGAGCCATGGGACGGCAGCACCTGGATTACTTGCGCACGAGCATTCTGGAACCCACTGCCAACTTTGCAAGTTCGACCATGCCGAGTTTTCGCAGAACATTTGAGCACAGGCCCAAGGAACTCGAAGACCTACTGATATATGTACAGAGTCTCACCATGAATAAAGCTTCCCCTTGCGCAACACGTGACAAATTCAACGGATTGGTTCGTTGGGAATGTACCAGGTGCCATAATGGACCATCAGGCAAAGCCCAGGGAAGGACTTCCCATTCCTGTCCTTATATTAAAGAAAGAGCCCAGGAACTGCGCTGCTCCAGGTGCCATCCTGGTTCGATCCCTGAACCAGGATTCTTCTCTGGTCGATGCCCAGTTGTGCTGGCACACAGGAAAAATTGTGCTGCTTGTCATGACACAGCGCGGCATCCTGGCAAAAAGAAATAAATTCTTCAGCACTTGCCGTGTGACTGTGGACTCGAAACCCCACATGACCATAAATTCGTTTGGCGGTGGGGGGTGTTGTAAACATTATAACCTAAGGTTTTTCAATAATATTTTGGTTTACGTGTGTAATGTGACTAAACTGGTGATGCGAGCAGGTTATTACTGTGGACTACGCACCCCACATAAATGTTGGATGAATTGGAACTGATGCTATACCTTTGCCTGTAAGGGCTCGGAATATAAATAAGTTTCAAGTATAGACGGCTGTTCGATGAGTTTGGCCCGATTCTGGCATTGAAAAGGAACCGATGAAACACTTGCTAAAAAATAAAGATTTTTTCGATAACAAAAAGAAAACGAAAGGGAGGCTCGTAATGAAAAAGAATGTTATTTTGATGGTAGTGGCGATGGGTATGTTCCTGGCCCTTCCTGCCTTGGCGCAGGACGATGCAGCACCAGGCGAGTGTACTGGTGGCCTGTGTGGAACCCCTGACGAGTCAGGCGGAGGTTGTGGCTGTGGATGCGGTTCGATTCTCATTGCCAACACTGACTTGGGTGACACTTATCAGTATGCAGATGACTATGATGAGGATGGAATCGAAGACGATTTTGATAACTGCCCATTCCTGGCCAATCGTGACCAGGTAGACGCTGATGGTGATAACCGCGGTGATGCGTGTGACAATTGTGTTAACGTGGCCAATGAGTTCCAGCGTGACGTGGATGGTGATGGTCTTGGTGACCTGTGTGATGACGATATAGATGGCGATACCATCCCGAACAATGTGGATAACTGCATCGAGGTTCGCAATCCAACTCAGAACAACGTAGACATGGATAATTTTGGCGATGCCTGTGACGATGATATCGATGGTGACGAGATCCCCAATCTCGAGGATAACTGCCCCTTCATCGCCAATCCTTCGCAGCAGCCTGCTGACGTGGTTCCCGGCTGCAACAAGGACGAGGACAACGACTTTGTAAACGACGATGTGGACAACTGCCCCACCGTCTATAACCCTGATCAAGCCAATGCAGACGGCGACATCATGGGTGATGCGTGTGACGCGGATGCAGACGATGATGGTATCCTGAACGAAGTTGACAATTGCAAATTCGTATCCAACATCGAGCAGCGTGATGATGACCGTGATGGCGTGGGCGATGTGTGTGACCCGACTTATTGCTACGTTGCCGACGAAGTGACCTCCTGCTTGGATCCCACCAGCACTTTCACCGTATACGGCGGTGCAGACAAGTTGGTGAATACCGGTGAGACGGTTCCCATGCTTTTCTGGGCAAACAGGAAGAATCGCGGTATCGAGTATGAGTGGACCATCGTGGAGAGGCCGGACGGATCCAGCGCAACCATTAAGAATCCACGTGGTTCCGCTACCCTGTCCACACCTTACAACTATCATTACAAGAAGGGCCGGTTGGTGGAGTTCACACCGGATATGCCTGGCGACTACAAGATCAAGATCACGGCTCGCCTGGTGTTTGACGATGATCTCTATCCTGGAAAACGTACAGATGAGCACGTCATGACCCTTAGCGCCGAGGGTGACCCGGTCTCCACCGGTTGCGCCACCGTTCCTGGTGCTGGCACGTCATTTGGTCTGCTGGGAATGTTGCTGGGCTTGTTGGCCTTGCAGCTTCGCAGGAAATAAGCAGTAGTTTTATAACTCCTTTCCTCGCTTGGGTCGGCCATCCCTTTTGGATGGCCGACCTTTTTTCCTGAGGTTATTATTGGCTTGTCACCTCGCAAATGTTTTCTTGGTGGCACAGATGTGCTTCAGTTATTTTGGCGAAGTCATGGTGCAACAAAGTTGGTTTTTATTTACCATACCTGTAATTGCTGCTTTTGCGTCCAATTGGCACAAGCATTGCTTAAATGCTCGTCTGGAGAATGGACATTTGTTGGCAACTATTTTCAGGAGAAACCGTTTGAGCCGTATTCATTTCAGGAGTGAAGAAAATTTCAACTTTGGTAGTGGATCTCTTGACTCACCACATGTGACCAACTATAATTCCTTCCTTGTGAAATCCCTTGGAAACCAATGGACTCTGCTGGATATAAAGCCCATGGGATTGCGGTTTTTCAAGGGCTGTGCGGTTGGAAGAAACCCTCTCAAGCCAGACTCTTCCCTTGTGGGGCAGGGTAGCTGGCGGGCCAGGAGAAACGTCGATGAACTTCATCGCGCAGTTTAATCCATTCTCGAAAACCGGTATTTGGATGTTCCTGATTCTCATGGTTGCCGTGTATACGCTTACCATTATCATCGAGCGTATATACACACTGTGGTTCAGGTACAAGATCGACGCTAATCAGATGCTCAGTCGCATTCTGTCTTTCGTCGATTCCAACAACTACTCGAGGGCCATCGAGGTCTGCAACGCCCGTCAGAGTCATCCTCTGTGCGTGGTGTTGAAGTCAGGTTTGCTCAAGGCAAACCGGACGGATATCGAGATCCGTCGTGCCCTCGAACAAATGACCATGAAGGCGGGTGCACAGGTGGGAAAACGTACACCTTTTCTCGCCACATTGGCCAACGTGGCGACCCTGCTGGGATTGCTGGGAACCATTTTCGGTCTGATCCTGGCGTTCGAAGGTGTCAGTGCCGCATCAGCCGCCAAGAAACAAGAGGTTCTGGCAAAAGGTATTTCGGTTGCCATGAACACTACGGCTTTCGGGCTGATCGTGGCAATCCCCACGTCCATAGCGCATGCTGTGTTGTCCTCCCGGCAAGGAGCATTGTTGGACATGATCGAGGATAGCGCCATGACGTTGTTCAATCACCTCTCGGCGAAAAATCGTGCCGGTCAGGTGAAGCGCTAGGGCCGCCAATACTACCACCGCTCCTTTTGCCGGAGCATGGATGGAGGTGCGATGTGTTCAGCAAGAAGGGACGAGTTTCCGAAGAGCCAGTCGACCTGAACATGGTTCCCATCATGAACCTCTTTTTGGCCATGATCCCTTTTCTCTTGAGTTGCGCGGCCTTTTTCCAGGCTTCGGTGATCAACGCGTCGGTGCCTGCTTTGAGCGAAGGAAGCAACGACCAGTCCGATGAACCAAAGAAGGAGTTGAAGAAGATCTCATTGAATCTCCAGGTCACTAAAGAGGGTTTTACCTTGAGTGCAGATGGAGACCAGCCAGAGGAGGAACTCAAGGCCATCACCACCAGGATACCAAAGAAAAACGGTGAATACGATTTTGAGAAGTTGGCAAAAAAATGCAGGGAACTGCATGAAAAATACGACAAAAGCGATACGGTGGTCATACTGCCGGACAAGGATATACGGTATGACGTTTTAATCCATACCATGGATGCCACCAGGGAGCGCATTGTAGATACCAAGTTGGACAGACGAGTGGGGTTGTTCACCAACGCGGTCGTCTCGTCTATACTTTGACTGTCTCGAAGCTCGGAGAAATATATAGCGATGTTTGAAAGAAAACGAAATCGTGAGATGAAAGAAGCATCGTTGAATCTGACTTCGATGATGGACATGTTTACCATCATCCTGGTCTTTTTGATCTTTTCGTTCAATGCTGAAGACCAGAGGCTAACCCTGGACTCGGACCTGACCCTGCCAGAGTCCATCGCTGCTCTGCCCTTCAAATGGGCTATCAATGTCAACGCCACTCCCACTGAACTCAAGGTGGAAAAAAACCAGATCGCTGCCATCAAAAAAGGGCGTATTGCCGGAGCCAAGGTCGACAAGGAAAAAAAACGTATCATGCCCTTGTATAATTTATTGAAAAAATACAAAGAGATCGAGTCTCAAGAAAAAGTAAATCCCACAGGTGACGAGACTGTGATTGCGTTCCAGGCTGACAAGGATTTACCTTTTGAGGTCATCGATTTGATCATGAAAACTTCAGCACAGGCAGGTTACCCCAACTTTCGGTTCGTGGTTATGAAACGATGACAGGGAGCGGTATGGTGAGACGAGCACTGCTTTTGTCGATGTTTTTTTCCGCTTGTATCGGGTTGTTGTTTGGCGATACAGCATTTGCCATGGGACAGAACCTGAATTGGAACGGTACGATGTTGTCGCAAGATGCCTCCGAGGTTCTTGTGGCGCGACGAAAACGTAAATCAAGGAGGCGTCGAAAAAAGAGGCCGAAGCCAAGGCCCAAACCCAAGCACAATACCCAGCCTGATGAACCGGAAGCTGCACCAGCCCAGGCTCCGGAAGGAACTTCCGGTGGGGGAGACGTCATCCCATTGGGGCCAGGGGGCCGTAGCAGGGTGGATTTCGATGCAATGCAGATCCGTGGACAGACTACAAAGTCAGGTGAAGTCCAAATACTGGAAAGAAAAGACACAGAGCTCAAGTCAATGGTCAAGCGTCGCACTAGTTTCAGGGAAGAGATTATCCAGACGGTTTTTCCTGAAAAAGCGGGAGCCCTGAAATAGAACAACACTGAAATGGAACAACGAGGTCGATTTCTTAATGGAGTTCGGTACTTGGCAGTCAGCCGGAGAGGAGTAGCAAGGTCATGAACGTACTTCAGGTGTTCATTTTCCGGCAGGGGAGATTTTTTGGTACCGAATGTTTCGCTCAGGGCCAGATCATCATGGGACGAAGCCCTGATGTGGATCTTTTGCTCGATGACGATATGACATCTCGCTCTCATGCATCATTGGAGGTCACTGCCGAGGGCATGGTGCTGGAAGACCTGGCGAGTTCCAATGGTACCTATGTCAATGGGGAGCCGGTTGAAAGGTGCTATGTTAGTTCGCGAGATGAGGTCTCCATCGGATCTTTTACGCTCAAGTTCAAGCTGTTGAGCCAATCCAAACCTAAAGGTAAGTTCTCCGACGAGACCAGGGTAGTGGCGAAAGGTGATGTCACAGAGGTGGTCGCCGAGCCTGGTGAGGATCAGGACCCTGTGATTCGCGATGAAACCGAGGTCCTCAGCGCCCATGATTTGCGGGCTGTTCGCGAGCAGAAAAAAGACATGGATGCCGGCGGAATCAGGGAGGTTGGAGACCGTAAGGCTGAAATCGCCCAAGCCCTGAGTGATGAACTACAGGATGAAAGCGAACCAGATGCTCCTTCTTTATCAACGGAGCGTTTGCAAAGACCACCCGAAGTGGTCAATAAGCAATCGTCCCAGGACAAAGGCCCTGGCCTCGATTCGAACCTTGATACAGGCGTTGCCTTGCACGATAACTCAACCAGGTGGTTGACCCCAGAGCCTACGGATGGACCTTCTCTCCAATTGGCAAATGAATTGGAGCCTGAGGAGCCCCGAGTCCAAAAACCGGACCCTCTGTCGATGCAGCCGCAAATTGCATCCACTGCGCACATGAGTACCGAGAGCAGGGAGCCAGAGCCTGTGCCGCAAACAGACTGGATGCAACCTGAGCCTCCTTCTGCCGAGTCCTTTGGTGTTGGGGGAAGCGATCCATCCTGGTCAGGTTCATCGGTCCATGCTGAGGATTATGACGAGGAGGATGAAGAGGCCCAACCCAATTTCGTTGAGCCATTTTCTCTGCTCAATAACATCATCAGGGAAAATTTTTCGCAGCCTCAGGTGCCAACGTTGTCCAGCCCTGTTATGGAGATCATCGACTATTCTTCTGACAAGGATGTGTTGGGCTATCATCAGGTCTCCAAGGGGAAAAAATACAGGATTGGACCGGATCGTTTCGTCTTGGCCCACTACAATGACAGGGCAGGCGGAAGGATCTTGTTCAACGATGAGTTTTCCGGTGGGGTCATCACAGGAGACCAGACTGTTCCGTTGGATGACCTGAAAAATCCATCAAACCAGGTTGGAAAGAAGAAAGGTAAACCCATATATGCGTACAAGTTGCTGAAGGGGGATTATGCCAACGTCATTCATTCTTCGGGAGGTTCGTTTATCAGGTTCGTCAACCCTCCGTCCCTGCCACCGCCCAGGTTTAAATTCAGGCTGGATCCCCTTGATTTGAAGATTTTTGGAGGTTCCTTTTTTGGCACGGTTCTGGTTATCGTTTTGATGGGGCTCCTTGGTGGGAGGAAAGAGGCAGTTGCTTCCGCTGATTTGGACCGGTTTGCAAAAGTCGATATAAAAGATTTGCAGATGGAAAAGAAGGAAGAAGAGATAGAGGTTCCGCTGGACCAACTTCCGGAGCCCGAAAAGAAGGAAGAGGAGAAGGTAGAGGAAAAAAAGGAAGAGGAAAAGCCAAAGGAAAAACCCAAAAAGCAAAAACCCAAGCGCAACAGGAAACGTTCCAAGAAGAAAGGCGGAGGCGGGGGAGAGAAGGCCAGCGGAGGCGGGGTTGGAATGATGGCGGCCTTGGGTAATCTGAACCAGAAGAAGTCTTCCCAGAATATTGTCGCTGCTGTGACAAATCTCGATGCGGTGAGGGTTCCTGGAGGACGATCTCGCTACAAGGTCTCAGGCCTGGTGACCAAGTTGCCTTCATCTTCGGTTGTCACGTCTCGTGGTCGCGGTGTGGGGGTCAAGGGCGGTATCGAATTGCTCAGAGGCGGCAAGGGTCGCGGTGGAAGGGCGGGAATAGGTCCAGGAGCTTTAGGTGGTGGAATGACCGGTCGCCGCAAGGTCGGAGGTGTGGTCTTCAAGGCGCCGAAACGAAAGATGAGGGTCAGGGGCACATTGAGCAGGGAGGCTATCGCAAAGGTTGTTAGAAAGCACTTACGACAAATACAATATTGTTATGAAAAGAACCTCTTGCTCAACCCGAAACTCGCCGGAAAACTCATGATGGAGTGGACCATTTCCACATCCGGATCCGTCAGTGTGGTTAAAACCAAGATCAATAGCATGGCAACACCAGCTGTCGCCATGTGTGTTTCGGCAAATATAAAGAAATGGAAATTTCCAAAGCCGAAGGGCGGCATAGTTGTGGTCAGCTACCCGTTTATCTTCAACTCCATAGGATTTTGAATAATTGCTCTCATCCAAGGGGAACTTGACTTTGAAACCGCAACATATCCTGGAAGGTTTTGTTCTTGATTGGTCGAGAGTTGTTGGTTTTACTCCAGATGCATCTTGGAAAATGATTGATATACTCCACAACTGCGGCATGGGTGTGTCAAGGCCGGCCGCATAGGGAGGGTTCGATGCGATCCCACTGTTGTAACCTCCGAGCATGGATCCTTATGGCCGTCGTTTTGGCGTGCCTGGTGCTGCCATCGAGTGTATTGGCACAAGAGGATCTGGATCAGGGGAGGATTTTTTCCATCCAGGATCGGCCTTACCGCATGAATCACGAGTTCACCTTGTCTGTTGGGTTTATGCCCCTGGATGCTTTTTACAAAATGTTTTCAGTAAGTGGTCACTATGTGGTGCATTTCGATGAACTCTGGGCTTGGGAGGCCATACATTTGTCCTTTTCCAAGTACCTGAGCGTCGACACGGGGCTCAAGGGAGAACTGGATTCCAGGTGGGATGTTCAACCAACGGACCCGGAAGAAAACAGGATCGACTTTACCGTTGATACTAATCTGATGATAAAGCCCATGTTTGGTAAAGCTGTCTTGTTCGATGACTCAG
>CAYSLH010000027.1:0-29115 GCA_964431605.1 uncultured Myxococcales bacterium | reverse complement strand
TCCTTCTTCTGTTGACAACGGTGGCATACTCGATGACAGCGCGTTCGATTCTGAGGTGGAGTTGGATGAAGGGCTCAGAAAGACAAGGCAGCGTCTCATATCCGCAGGTCGAGTGGGAGGATACCGTGTTTTGAGGGGATGTGCCAAGGATGTACTGTCAAGTATAGACCGAACTGTTGATTACAACCTGGTGGTGGTTGGTGACTTATGTCCTTCAAAGGGTCATGCAGTGTCGAAACGCAGGACGCAGGAGATGGTCAGTTACCTGTTGGATAACATGCATGTTCCTGTGATCGAGGCTTCAGAGATGAAGTCTCAGTTCATGTTCGGTCCTGCGCAATTTGCCAAACTCCTGGTATTTGCCGCAATGACATTTCTCATGGTGGCGCTTGTCATGACTCATCAAAAACAAGTTCTGGAATTCATTTCGAAAGGAACTTGCCTGTTTTCCAAATGTGAAGAAGTTGGCATGTCCAGCAGGATCTTGAGTGCTTTGGCGATAGCCTTGTTCGTTCCTGTTTTTGCCTTTTGTTATGGCGGATTCACGCGTTTCATTTTCCGGTTGTTGAGGTTTAACTGACATTTGCCGAAGTGGCAATTACTCTGCACTTGTTACGAGGAACTAAAGAATGCATGAGTTTTTACTGGGCGACTATTTTATAGAATTGGATTGGATCACAATTGGTCAGGTAATCCTTCTCGGATTCATTGGCGGAACCCTGAGTGGTTTCATCGGAAGCGGTGGGGCTTTTTTCATGACTCCCGGAATGATGAATTTGGGAGTGCCTGGTCCAGTGGCGGTGGCAAGTAACATCACCCACAAGTTCGGAAAGGCCATGATTGGCTCTCGTGAGCATGGCAAGATGGGGCATGTGGACAAAAAGTTGGCAGTGTTCATGTTGGTTACAGCAGCCCTGGGAATCAACCTGGCAGTATGGGTGATGAAAATGATGTTTGCCGATGGGGGTGGTAAAGGGCATCATGGAGCTGGAGCTGACCTTTATATCAGCTTGGTCTTTTCAGGTGTTCTGATATTGGTGTCAGTATCCATGTTGAGAGACATAATCAAATCCCGAAAGACACAGGATTCTACTCCATCTAGGAAGATCACGGATTTTCTCAACAAGCTAAACCTTCATCCCATGATCACATTTCCGGTGGCCGATGTGAAGGTATCGCTTTGGGTGATCCTCATCTGCGGTCTTGCTACCGGGTACTTGGCGGGAACCATAGGCGTGGGAGGTTTTATCGGTGTTCCTGCAATGATCTATGTTTTTGGAATTTCTTCACAGGTCGCAGCCGGAACCGAACTGTTTTTAGCCATGTTCATGGGCGCATATGGAGCCTTGAATTTTGCACTTCAGGGAATGGTAGACCTGAGGCTAACTCTTATGCTTTATCTAGGTTCTCTTGTTGGGATTCACCTTGGAGTCTATGGCACAAAGGTAGTGAGAGAGGTGATTATCAGGCTGGTGACATCTTTAATAATCCTGCTTTGCGTGGTCAGCCGAATGATCGCCATTCCGGTCTACATGAGAAAGTTGGGCTATATCGACTATCCTTCAGACTTTGATGCATACTTCAATACTGGCTCTAAGGCATTGTTGTATGTCAGCGGGGTTGGAGGAATGTTGATGATACTTTTCTTTGTTTTCAAGGCATATGTCCAACGTAGAAAGGTCAGCGCGTCGCTTGTGTCAAACACGCGAAGCTCATGATGAGGTGACTTCCATGAAGGAAAAAACTGGGGAGAAGATTCAAATTATGCTCGTGGATGACGAGGAGATAGTCGGCAAGCGTCTCAAGTCATCACTTGAGAAAGATGGATATTCAATAGAGTTTTTTCTCACCGGTGCCGAGGCGCTGAAGAGACTGGGGGAGAAGCACTTCGACATAGTGGTCACCGATATCAGGATTGATGAGATCGATGGATTGGAGATCCTCGATGCGGTGATGGAAAGCTCACCGGATACGAAGACCATCATGATCACCGGGTATGCGACGGCAGAAATTGCTCGAGAGGCCATGGCCAAGGGAGCGTTTGATTTCATTGCAAAACCATTCAGGCCAAAGGACCTCAAGGAGGTGATTCTCAAGGCTGCAAAACGACTCGCTGGAAATTAGTCCTTCATCCCATAGCCCCTGGTGAGGGCCGTTGGCACCAGTAGGATATTTTCATGGTTGAAAAGAAACGAAGTGGACCGACCTTGGGCTCTGTCCTGACTTCTGATGATCTTTCTCACCCGGATGGTGAGTTCAGTGCCAAGATAGACCAAGCGCTCAGGGACAGGCCGACTTTTTCCATCAGGGCCAGGTTGTTGTTGGCATTCACCTTGTTTTTCATACTGACTCTCGCCATTACCCTGTGGACCATGGAAATCCTGGGTGATGTTCATGAAAAAATTTTGTTTTTAGAGGTGGCTGATGATTACAAAGTCGAGCTTCAGCAAGCGAGAAGGTACGAAAAAAACTTTTTACTATACGGTACCAATCTTGACGATGCTCGGGAATATGCGGTACGCGCTCGGCAATTGGCTGACAAACATTCGGGCAGGTTCTTGCGAATAGTGGGGGAAGATTCGCTCCGTGTAATGAATGAGCAACTATCTCAATACATCGAGTTCTTAGACGCCATAGGTCATGGAGATCGAAAAAAATGCGAATCCCAGCTTCGTCAACATGGTGCAAAAATGCTCAAGCTCGCCCAGGATTTCGTGGAAAAAGAGCGAAAGTTGGTACAGGCCAAGTTGGTGTTGGCTCGACGGGTGCCTTTCGTGTTCCTCGCTGCTCTGGCGATATTGATGGTCGTGGTGGGTATCTTCCTGGCGCGACAGATTATTAGTGTTCTGAGTAGGCTAATGGAGCATACCAAACGATTTGCTGATGGTGATTTCAGTCCCATTCCTCCCGCGAGGAAGTATCAGGATGAGTTTTCCAAGCTGGCTTTGATGCTCAACCACATGGTTCGAGAACTGGACAGGCATCAAAGAATACTGACCGAGTCACACAAACTCAGGGCAATAGGAACACTTGTGGCTGGGGTAGCCCATGAACTGAACAACCCTTTAAATAATATCATGCTCACCGCGTCCATGTTCAAGGACGAATATGAATCTCTGGATGAAGATGAACGTCAGGAAATGTTGGATGACCTTGTGAGCCAGTCGGAGAGAGCAAGGAAGATCGTCTCTAATCTACTCGATTTTGCAAGGCAGAGCGAGACCAGCATAGAACCCCTGGACATTCGAAAGATCCTCGATGAGACTGTCGCTTTGGTTAGAAACCATGTCAAGGTGAAAAAGATCAAGCTGGTGCTGGACGTGTCAGATAACCTGCCCATCGTCCATGGCGACAGACAGTTATTGAGCCAGGTTTTCATGAACCTTTTGATAAACGCGGTAGACGTCCTGCCGGAAAAAGGGCAAATCCTGGTAAGTACGAGGACTGAACATGATGGGGAGTATCTGGTGGTGGATATTGCTGACAATGGACCAGGTATTCCGGGTCACATCATGGGGCAGATTTTCGATCCGTTTTTCACTACCAAACCCTCCGGAAAGGGGACAGGGTTGGGTCTTTCCGTATCGAGGGGGATCATCAGAAAACTTGGTGGATACCTGAACGTACGAAGCGAACCAGGTAAGGGCACAGTGTTTTCAGTGTTTCTCCCTGTCACCAGTGTGCCTTCCGAGTTTTCTGCAGGCGTTCGAGGCTAATGTTTTTGTTGTATGAGCTTGAAACGAAGTACGACTTGAGACAAACTCCGCAAATGTCTATGGTGAGACAAGAGATAATTTCTACAACATGGTGTAAAGAAGCGGAGTGTTCGATATGAACGAAATCGATGGCGCACCTGAATCCAATTTTATTCGTGATATCATCAAGGATGATCTTGAAAACGATCGGACCCAGGGAAAGATCGCAACTCGTTTTCCTCCTGAGCCAAACGGATACCTGCATATAGGTCATGCCAAGTCCATTTGTTTGAACTTCGGCCTGGCCCGTGAATTTGGCGGAACTTGTAACCTGAGGTTCGATGACACAAACCCAAGCAAGGAAAACCAGGAGTATATCGACTCCATAATCGAGGACGTACACTGGTTGGGCTTTGATTGGCAAGAGAGGATGTTTTTTGCTTCAGACTATTTTGATCAACTTTACCAGTGGGCTTTGGAACTGATAAAAAATGGGTTGGCGTATGTGGACGATCTCAGCGCAGAGGAAATCCGCAAATATAGGGGGACGCTGAAAGAGCCAGGCAAACCGAGTCCATACAGGGATCGGCCGGTGGAGGAGAATCTCGATCTTTTCGAGAGGATGAAAAATGGCGAATTTCCCGATGGCTCCAAGGTATTGCGGGCAAAGATCGATATGGCGTCGTCAAATATGAACATGCGTGATCCAACGATGTACAGGATTGTTCGCGCAAGCCACCACCGTACCGGTGACAAGTGGTGCATCTATCCCATGTATGATTGGGCTCACGGACAATCAGATTCCATCGAGCAAATAACCCATTCTTTATGTACTTTGGAGTTTGAAAATCATCGTCCTTTATACGACTGGTTTCTTGACCATATCGATGCTCCAAGCCGTCCGCATCAGTATGAATTTGCTCGTTTGAACCTTACATTTACCGTTTTGAGCAAGAGGAAGCTGTTGCAACTGGTGGACGAAGGTCATGTAGAAGGTTGGGACGATCCTCGAATGCCTACCATATCCGGTTTGAGAAGACGTGGGTATACACCTGAATCCATCAGGAGATTTTGCGATCGAATCGGAGTATCAAAGAGGGAGAGCACCGTGGACGTAGCTCTTCTCGAACATGCAATTCGTGATGATCTCAATACGAAGGCACCCAGGGTCATGGGGGTGCTAAACCCGCTCAAAATCGTTATCACCAATTACCCGCAAGATATGGAAGAAAGTTTTAGTGCTCCACACTACCCTGATGATCCGCCTGCCATGGGTTTTCGAGACATTCCATTCTGCCGGGAGGTTTATATCGAACAGGATGACTTTATGGAAGATCCCCCAAAGAAATTTTTCCGACTGGCGCCGGGCCGTGAGGTCAGGCTGCGTTGGGCATATGTTATAAAGTGTCATGATGTCATCAAGGACGATTCCGGTAATGTGATAGAAGTTCATTGCACTTATGATCCCGAGACCAAGGGAGGCAACACCCCTGATGGAAGAAGGATCAAGGGGACCATACACTGGGTATCAGCTCGCCATGCTTTTGAAGCGCAGGTTCGTCTCTACGATAGATTGTTTGTCAAAAAGTTACCTGGCGCAAAAGGAAGAGATTACATAGGGGATCTAAATCCTGATTCATTGAAAATAATGGATCGCTGCAAACTCGAACCCTGCCTGGCGGAGGCAGAATCGGGGCAACATTTTCAGTTCGAGCGATTGGGCTATTTCTTTGTAGACCCTAAAATTTCATCACCACAAAAACCTGTGTTCAACAGAACTGTACCTTTGCGCGATTCGTGGGCAAAGCTGGTCAGAAGCGGCAAAGCCGACTAAGGGATTTGCTGTACGGTTGTGGGTCTCGAACCAATATGAACGTTGAAAAAAGTATCCCATGGGTTATTGACCTGGAACTCCAACCACCTTCGCTGGATGATAACAGGGCGGATGCAGATCGTTTGCTCTCTGCCCTAAAAGATGTCTCCGGTGGAATAAAACCCAGGGTGGACCTGGAGGTTTTAGGCAGAATCCCTTCGGTATTGCGCCGGGCAGGTTACAGGTCCAGGTGTACGTTGGGCAAAGGCTTCGATGGAAACAGCATGCTGGTGGATGTTAGGGATCCGGCTTCCCCCTCACCCCTGGGGCTCGCCCTTGATCTCGGTACGAGCCGCATTTCCTTCGAAATTATAGACATGGTCTCAGGTGAAGTAATTGCACAGGATGACCTGGTCAATCCACAATCGGAAATTGCCGCCGATGTTCTTGCAAGGGCCCATCACGCATCTGAAAAACCGGGACTGGAGCAACTACAGGCCCTGGTAGTGGAAGGTATCAATTCAGCAGTGGCAAGGACCTGCAAAAGAATGTCACTTGCACACACGGACGTGGTGCTTGTGGCAATTGCTGCAAACACAACCATGACCCAGTTGTTGCTTGGCCTCGATTCCAAGTGGCTGATTCGTGAACCATACACACCGGTGGTAAACTCTCCGGGACTTTTTCGTTGTTCGGATATCGGATTCGACTTTTCGTCAAGCGCGGGGCTAATGATCTTTCCCAACGTGGGAGCATATTTTGGTGGGGATCTTATATCCGGTATTCTTTGTAGCGGGCTGTACAAAAACCCAGCCATAAGTGTCCTTGTGGATGTGGGCACCAATGCTGAGGTCGTGCTTGGCAACTCGGACTGGCTCGTTGCCTGTGCTGGTGCTGCCGGACCGGCACTGGAGTCAGGTGTGGCAAAGATTGGTATGCTGGCGGGCGAAGGGGTCATCGACAGGGTGTGGCTTGATGAGGATTCGGGTGAACTCGAATATGGAATAATCGGCAAAGGCAAACCAAGGGGTATATGTGGTTCCGGGATAATAGACTTGGCCGCCTGCATGTTCAGAGCTGGTATGATTGACATGCAGGGCAAGCTCGTTGCGGCCGCCTGTGGAAATCGCTACAGGCAAAAGCAAGACACTACTGAGTTCGTCCTAATCTGTGCTGATGAATCGGCTACCGGAGAAGATCTCTCCATCGACGAAAGAGAACTTGAGAGTCTAAAGAAAGCCAAGGCCGCCATGTATACTATCTTGGAGACCATTACTTCGTCGGTAGGAATAGGGTTGCAAGATGTAGAAAGATTCTATGTGGCCGGGAGTTTCGGATCCTTGATAAATACCGACTCTGCAATCGCCATTGGCATGATTCCAGACCTGCCCAGGAGTAACTTTTCGGCCCTTGGTAATAGCTCTCTTCGTGGTGCGGTGAGTTTGCTTAGAGATCCTTCCTTGGTGGATGATGTAGTCAACATACGGGACAAGGTGACTTACCTGGAACTGAACGTGAACCATGAATTCATGACAAGGTTCAACGCAGCGCAGTTTTTTCCCCATACTGACCCAAGTCTTTTTCCTTCGGTCAACAATATTGACTAACCTGTCCTGAATCCTTCGTAGCTGATGGCATTACTGGCTTCAGTGTCAGGTGTCTTGGGAAGGGTAAGGGTTACCTTGGTCCCATGACCTTCCTTGCTGGTAATGGAAAGCTCAGCACCAATCCTTGCCATGGTTCTTGCGGCGAGAAACAAACCAAGGCCAAGGCCCTTTCCCGGTGGCCTGGTCGTAAAAAACGGGTCACAAGCCCTTTGCCTGACATCTTCGCTCATGCCGCAACCAAAATCCTCGATACAAAGAACGATACTCTCATCCTTTTCCGAAGTTTTGATGGATACTGGCCCTTTGCCTTGTGTCGCGAAAAATGCATTTTCCAGGACAACGTCCACGACCCGTAACAGAGCCTGCTGGTCACTAGACAGGGTCAGGTCCGCAGAAGACTGCAAAGAAATCTTTACGTTTTTACTTGCTCTGGACCTCAAGGCTGTGCCCATGTCGAACTTCTGGAAGGTTATGGGGATTTCGAGTTGTTCGATGCGTTTTATCATATCGGCTATGCGGGACATAGCAGAAGTAGCGTCTTTAACCGCATCATGGATGTCTTGTAGTCCTTCTTGTTTTTTCGAGTTTTTCAGATGAAAGATATCTTCGACCAGTCCTGGAAGGCTCGATACGCTGGACAAGGCTATGGATAGAGGGTTGTTTACCTCGTGGGCAAGTCCCGCTGCAAACAGTGACAAAGATGCAGCTCGTTTTGCCTCGTCCAGCTTACCCTTCGAGTCGCGAAGCTCGATGAATGAAGCTTGCAACTCGTTGTGCATTCTTCTCATCTCTTGGGCCATTCGGACTTGCTCAGTCACGTCCTGCATCCTTAGAAGAGCCATGCGTTTTGATCCTGAGCCATCGAAGAGTTGGACCCTTACACCAAAAGTCCGACTCCTGCCCCTTGCCGTTTCTACCAAGACTTCGCCATAATATCCGGGTCTGCTCAATAAAGATGGCCCAAACATCAATACCCTTCTGGTGGGAGGTTTTGATGGTCGAAGAACCATCAGTTCAGAGCCAATTAGTTCCTCAGGCTTTTTCCTGATGTTTCTGAGACTTCCATGTGCACTGACAATGATGCCTCTGTCCACGTCCACAAGGAGCAGTATCTCTGGTGTTTCGTCCAGTAAAAGCCTTTCGATTTGTTCCCTGTTCTCTTGCCAATAATCCATGGAGCACCATCAAAGTGAGCTTCGTGACGAAATTTCTCCAACGACTTCTTCCATGAGTTCAGTGTCGAGTTCCAAGGGAAGATCCATGGTTTTCGGCCGTTGCTCTCCTGGTGGAATGGGGGAGCCTGATGGAATACCTTTTACTCCGGCTTGCCAGGCCCAATTGTCCGCAATGGATACAACCTCCGCAAGTTCCATGGGGCCGCTGCCCCATTGTTCTGGGTAGGATGCCAGGGGAGGGTGGTGGCTGGATATGACGGCAGCCAGGACAGGAGGATAGTTCCAATAGTCGGCAAGCTCAAATCCCACTTCCAGGTGGTCTACTCCCATGGTATCCCGTTCCAACTCCAAGCTGTGGATGGCTCCGGCAGACACGGTCTCACAGTAAGTTTCCAGCGACTTTGGGTAAAGAGCTGCTATGGCGAGTCTTCCCATGTCATGCAGTAATCCGGCTGTATATGCCTTGGGTGGGAAGGGCAGACCAAGTCTTGCCGCTGCGAATTCTGAGACAGCAGCCACAGCAAGGGAATGCTTGTTTATCCATGGGGGAATTGTTGCCCCGCATTTTCCCAGCAACTCGTAAGACTGCACACAAATAACGATTTGATGTATAGTGGAGAAGCCCAAAAAGGACACGGCTCTTGCAAGATCGTCCACCCCTCCCGGGATGGCCACGTATGGTGAATTAGCCAGCTTGAAAATCCGACTGGCAAGACCCGCGTCCGTCTCTATTACTGCTGCCAGGTCGGATGGAGCAGCATTTGGATCCTCGATGATTTCCTCGATTTTACGACAGCTTTCAGGAAGAGAAGGGAGCTGTTCGATGGAATCCACAAACTCGTCTATAGATATTTTATCCATTATGTAAAACAAGTCGGATCTTTTTCCTGCAACTTGAGCTATCCAAAGCATATTTTAAAGACTTGGAACCCTGTTGGCAAAAGAGTGAACCTGCGACTGGTTCCTGGTGTCCGTAGTCATTAATGAAATAACAAACTAATTCCCCATTCTCTTGATAGATTTTGCTTGCAAACTTAGATGGTGGGATATATACATACAAATACGTAACTCGTAGTTGAGTTACGAAAGGCGTTTTTCATAGAAAGGATTGTTAATGATGTCGGGACTTAAGAAAACAATTGGTTCGAGTTCAGGAGCGGTTTTTTCGGTTGTTATTCTATTGGCATCATATGGCTGTGGAACAGTGAGGGATATGGCGCAAAGTAGCGTAGCTCTTGGCTCAGAACAAAAAATGGATTCCACTGATTCGGCTGATACTTCTTGCGAGTTGGTTTTACATAATGTGGAAGTTGCCTTGGACGATCAGGGCGATCCAGTGCAAGAGTGTGACGAACAGGGTTGTCACAGGGTTTTGAAAGTTACCGTGGACGTTGCTGCCGATTTAGGTATCGCACCCGTTGTTTTGTATCACGAGCTTGGCGAGTCGGAATGGTGGGAGAAGGAGACAACTCCCCAAAAACCAGGTGGTGCCGGGTTCATGCGATACGAGGTTCGCATTTGGGAGCATCTTTCAGATGTAGATGATAAAAAGCCCATTGAATTGATTCCGTTTTTGAGCTTGGATGGCGGGAGGGTTTTTGACCATAACGTAATTTCTGACCCATTGGGATGCTACTACTTGGGTGAGAATCAGAGCTTTCTTTCTCCTTCGGAAGTAATATGTGTTCATAGACCAGCTACTTCGGCCTTGGTGTTTGGTGTTTCATGGAGCGAGTTTCCTGTAGGTATCTTGAGAGCGGGGCAAAAGGTGGCCATTGATTACGAACCGTCGCGATTGCCTGATTGCAGGGCCACTCACAATGGATATCCGGCATGGGGAATGTTTTCCACTGTAGAATTTCAACCTGGTGGACAAACAGTTACAGGACCGGTGGTTGAATTCAGGAACGACAACGGCAGGCCATTGCCGGAGTATTATCCTGTACCATTCATAGTGGATATTCCTGAGGATGCCAGAGAAGCAGTGATATGGTTTCACAACGAATCCGGAGCTGGAAATTTTTGTGATACCTGGGACAGTGATTTTGGAGCTAACTATCATTTTGAAATAAGACCGCCCAGACAAATTGATCCCTGTGCCGACCAATGGCAGTGGAATAAAGACGAATTTGCAAACATTACTTGCAAGGATTACCGGGTCACTAACAATTTCGATTCTACCAACTGCGAATTTTATCTGGATTCGTTCTCCGATGTGAAAACCGGTCACTACGGGATTCCCGAGTATTGGCTGGAAGCGGATCTTTTGGTGACTGCTTCTGCTGGCCAGGTGAAGTCGGTGGGTTTGTATGCCGAGTTTTTGGATCGCAGTGACAATACCTTACAGCATGCCTGGGTACATGGCTGGGAGATGGAGCCGGGAAGGTGGCGGACCGGATTGAACTATCTTTTGACCATTCATCCTACAGGAGGATCTCTTCTGGAAGTCCACTCGTTCGCTTTTTTCTTAGACCAGCAACGCCAAGACGGGACCATTGTGAGGCTTTGGTTGAGCCGCTCAGGCAAAAACTACCACTGGGATGACGCTTTTGGGATAGAGCCCCATCGAAGATATATACCGTATGGTTCTGCATATGATGCGGACGGAGCATCCGGTGTGTTCGACAGCAAGTGGACTTGCAATTAGTCAGCTGCTCAGCTCAATCAGACGAGGTTTCTCCCTCCATCTAAGTGCAAGACTTCCCCGGTGATAAATTGAGGACCTGCTAATAAGAACATGGCTGAATCCCTAACCTCCCCAAGCGTTGCTTGTCTTGCTGCTGGTATTTTTTCGATGAGCTCTGAAGAATACTCCGGGCCTTCCCATGACGAGGGAATCACCGGCCCTAAGGCCAGAGCGTTTACCCTTATATCCGGAGCAAGGGTTTGCGCCAGGCTTTTGGTCATGGCCACGAGCCCTGCCTTGGATATGGTGTATGCAAAGGCTGATGAGGTTGGACGAAGCGCCCGCCAGTCGAGCATGTTGAGAATGGCCCTTTGATAATTAGCCCTGTGAGATTCGCTTGGCTTGAGCTCGCTGAATGATTTGCAGAGAATGAAAGGAGCTGTGAGATTTATGGCCAAGTGCCTGTTCCACTGATCCAGGCTCGTTTCAGGAAAAGGTATGGGATCGAAAATGGATGCGTTGTTTACCAGCAAATCCAGCGAACCTGTAAGTTCGAGAGCCCTTGGGACCAAGGCGCCTGCCTGTTGGGTGTCTGAGAGATCCGCCTTCAGAGCCATGGCTTTTACCCCCATGTCTTTTAGAGAATCCACCATGTCCATAGCGTTTGTTCGGGAAGATAAATAATGGATCACCACGGACACTCCATGGGACGCCAATTCCAGGGCGAGTTGCTGACCCAACCTTTTTGCCGAACCTGTTACCAGAGCGGTTTTTCCTGAAAGGTCCATGAATTTCCTCCTGGATGACAAAGAAATATCACATTCACTCATGGTTTGACTATAGCATCGATTATGTGTATCTAGCCTTGTTGTCCGTGTCGTGAATTTGCTCCACAGGAGGGCTGGAATTGGTGGCCAGGAAGAAGAAAAAAGAGGAGAATTTTTTTCGCGTAATTTATAGAGACCCGGTGGAAGACAAGATAGTCACACTCAGGGCAAGTTCCATACAGGATTCCAACCTGGGACCTACGTTCATAAGGATTTCGGAATTCATCTTCGACCAAAACAACATCGTAGTGGACCCTTCCCAGGAAAATCTGAAGAAACATTTCCAGGGAGTCGAAAGCATCCATCTGTCTATCTATACTGTTGTCTGTATCGAGGAGATGGGTGCGGAGAATTCTGGTCTACAGTTCCAACAGGATAGATCCAACCTCATCGTGCTCCCTGGAAAGGATTCCACCACCAAGTAGCAAATACTCTCATGGCATGGGTAAGAGATAGTCCACGCTGGTGTTATCCTGGACTTCCTGCCCTTGTGGTGGTGTGTCCCATGAGCAGAAAAAGTCAGCTGAAAGTTGCATGGGCGAAAATCGGTCCATGGCCGAGTAAGAATAATTGCCAGCAGGTTGGATTCCTGATTGAGGGGTGAAGGATATTACGTTTTGCCCGTCGCAGTATCTCGAAGCCCTAATGGTTATTTCATCCAGTTCGACTTTCTTACCTCCTGATGTCATGGAAAAACTAAGGCCCAGGTGCGGATTGCGGTTTACCGAAGGGTTCAGGTCCGAAAGATTCTTACAGATTTTGCCACAGCTTTTGTCTGGTCCTGCATTTGCGTTTTGAAGCCACAACGTTTTCCAGCCATCTCCATTCCCCAGGTCATACTGAACAAGGAGGTTTTCTGCAGGTCCTGCTCCATCGTCTCCGTAATTGAAGCAAAGCATGACATCGTGGAAGTCGGTCAGATCCAAAGTTCTGCTGAACGTTCCCGCCGCGCTGTTGGCGATGGCTCGCTTCGAGCCATCAACGCAGTCCCAGTCAGTGTCACACGAAAGGGAGTTTATACTGTTGGAAACCGACCAGCCGTTCCAATCCACCATGGGATCATCACAACCTGAAAAATCTTCATGGAAAACGATCTCCCTGGTGGCGGAGCACTGGTTCGACAGACCCCTTAGACTGATGTTGTCGAGATAGATTATATCGTTGTTGTCATTGGAGTTGATGTAGAAATGTATGGCAACAAGCGAATTGTCTTCTGACCAGGCGGGTAGTGGGACACATTGGCGGTACCACCTGTCGTCTATGCCTTTACGTGGCCCTTCGACATCACAAAATAAGTGAGCGTGATTGTTACCACTGTCATCATTGACATCCACTTGCACCACCTCGTTGTTGGTAGCGTCTCTCGATGCATAGTCGAAACACAATTCCAGGTCCGTAAGGCCACTCGTGTCGAAGAATTTTCTGATATGCCATTTCCTGGTGCCTGTGCAATCAGCGCGATTGAACACCAGGGCATGATCAGAGTCATTTATTCCGCCCGAGATACTGCAGGGCAAATTGGAACAACACGTGTTGTCTATGTTACCTCCCATGTTACATTGATCAGAGTCCGCATAACAGTGGTCCCCGGTCCTCACTACCCATCCGTCGAGGGAGCATAAATTGGTATCGACATCGTCTGTAAAATCTGCATAGTCCAGGGTCACCACCTTGAGTTCGGCTCGGCATTCCAGGCATGGCTCCTGGCCGTTGATGGTTCCTCCTGTAAGGGATATGGTACAATCCGTGTCGTTTTGCGCTGAGAGGTCCACCGGGGTATCGCAGCCAAGGCTCATGGAGCCTGGGGGTATGGAACAACCGTCAAGTGAGTTTTGAAAACAAGTCGGTCTGCAGAGTTCTCCACCAGTTGCACAATTCGAGTCGTCTTCCTGGTGGGTGCAGTTGCCTGCGTTGTCGCATACGTCTGAAGTGCATCCGATGGAATCATCTTCGCAGGGTGTGCCTGGGGCTACTGGTGGATAATGACAACCCGAATCAGCATCGCAGTATTCATCTGTGCAGAGCGTGGAATCAGCGCAGTCAGCCATCACGTTGTCTCCAGTACACGAGCCGCTTTGGCAAAAGTGTGATATCCACTGGAGACCCCTACACTCGAACGATCCACAGGTGTCGCCGGAGTTAGACGACGATGAGCAACCTGTGTCATCATTACAGAAGTAGTTCGTACATTCGGCTCCCTGGTCGCAGTCCTCCACCTCTTCTTCACCGGTGCATGCTCCGGCCTGACAAACATGTCTGTTGAACACGGTGCCGGTACAAAAAGTAGAACCGCACTGTGTGCCATCATCGGCGGGTGAAGAGCCACAACGGTTGTTCGGGTCTCAGGAGTATACCTGACATTCTTGACCAAGGTCACAGTCCTGTTCCAATTGGATACCAGTACAATTTCCATTTTGACACACTTGCTTGTTTAGCAGCAGATTGTCACAGGTTCTGGAACCACACTCTCTTCCATCGGAATATATAGGGTTTGTACAGCCTGCCGATGGATCGCATTGATCGTCTGTGCAGTCGTTCCCATCGTCACAATCCTGTTCGATGGCGCTGCCTGTACATTCGCCCGAGACACATGTCTGTTTCATCAAAGTGGTGCCGTTACATGACCTGGTCCCACATTCTGTACCATCATCGAAATTCGTATATACGCAGCCAAGCTGCTGATCGCATTGGTCCTGCGTACATTCGTTGTTGTCATTACAACTCAAAGCTGTACCTGCGTGGCACATGTGACCGGTACAAGTCTCTTGGCCATTACAAACATTTCCATCATCACATTCGGAATCCTGATTACAGTGTCCGCATCCAGAATCGTTTTCGTCAGTGGAGCCGTCACAGTCGTTATCTATCCCGTCGGTGCAAATGGCCGAGTTCTGCGGGCCTTCGAACGAACCAGGGTTGACTCCATCGTCGTTATCGTTACAGTCATCACCTCCACTACATGCGGCGTCTATGTATCCATCATCATCTGAGTCCTTATTGACGGTTCCAGCCGTACAAACTCCGTCAATGCACTGATCTAAATCCGAGCAGGGATCTCCATCGTCACATGAGGAGGTGTTGTTCGTGTGAATACATCCTCCCTGGTCCAGGTCACATCGATCATCTGTGCAGGTGTTGCCGTCATCGCAAATTTCTATGGTCTCGCTTTGTGTGCATTCACCGGAAAGACAAGTATGCTTTGCAATGTCGTCCCCCAGGCAAAAATGCTCGCCACATTCAGTGCCATCATCGACATTTTGCGACAGGCATCCGTCATGGGGATCGCATGAGTCAGTGGTGCATTCTTCTCCATCATCGCAATCGAGTGCCGTACCCTCCTCGCATCGTCCGTTATTGCAGGTCTCTGTGCCGTTGCACACATCATCATCATCGCAGTCTTCGTTGCTCATGCATCCTTTTGCCAATACTCGAACGATGTCAGGAGACGATTTTATACCAGAGGAAGAGACCACGAGACTTATGACATAGGTGCCAGGCAATTGCGGGGTGATGGTGGCTGTGGATTTGTCCCCATTCAATATGATGGCAGCAGAACCTTCCGGTTTCGACTCCAGCGTCCACGAGTAAGAATCAATCGCAGTACCATCAGGGTCAAAGGACTCGGAGCCATCAAGGATGAGCTTCGTACCAACGGGCGCTGACAAGTCCATACCGGCATTTGCCACAGGAGGCCTGTCAGGTCCGGATACATCACTCGTGCATGAAATGATAAAAATGCCCAAGGCGCAAACACATCCGGCCTTTGCCAAGTTAGTGAAAGCCGTTGAGTTATTGCTATTCATGGAATTCCTCCCTGCGAGCTTGCTCGGAAGCTCATAATTCCTCGTTCTTGCCTTGCTCCTGCTTTGTTCCTGCTTTGTCATCTATCTGTTTTACATTTATATGTTACTACATAATTTCAGTAAATGGCTTGTTGTTTTTTGTTCAATCCTGATAGTAAGCTCAGATGGTTTTCAAGTAACAGGAGGAGGGAAAATGAGCTTTTACGGAAGATGGCGTTTTACATGCATCACGTCGATCCTTGTGTGTATGTTAGCTCACGGCGCACTGGCTGATACTGTTTTCCCTGGCTTATCATGGCAAGAACGCACTGCGGCGCAAGTCGGTCTCGATCAAAATACCATCGACTCCATTGCATCCCAACTGGGGGGCGATGGAGTCATCGTACGTAACGGATACCTCGTAAAAAAGTGGGGTAATTACGCCGGGCGTGGTGACTGGGCCTCGGCCATGAAGCCGGTGATGAGCACCATGTTGTTTTACGCCATAGAAGAGGGCCGGATCGGTTCTGTAGATTCCCTTGTCAGACCGGTTGTGCAATCTCACCTGGGCCAGGATCTCGTGGAAAAAGATCGTACCATGACCTGGCGACACTTGGCTGACATGACGAGCGGTTACACAAGGGGGGAGGCTCCCGGACAGGCCTGGGCGTACAACGATTATGCCATAAACCTTTACAGCATCCTGTTGTTCGATGGCGTGTTCGGAGATACTCCTGACAATGTATCAACCTCGCGACTCTCCCAATTACAATTCCAGGATGGCGGCTTGTTCGGATCTCGTGGTGGTAGAGGGCTGAATGCCTCACCTAGGGATTTTGCCAGAATCGGCTGGTTATGGGCAAATTACGGTAACTGGGCCGGTACCCAACTGCTTCCCAGAAGCTACTTTGAAAATTATATGAAACCGGATGTGCCTGTGGACTTGCCCCGTACATGGTCTTCGGGTAGTGATTATCTCGGCACAGGCACCATCGGCGGTGATTCGAACCAAACCCAGTATGGACCAGGAGTGTATGGGTTCAATTGGTGGTTCAATGGGACCTGCCCCAACGGGAATCTCGCATGGCCGGCCGCTCCTTCCGATACCCTCCAGGCAAATGGTCATTGGGGAGTGGAAGTGATCACCGTAATTCCAAGCTTGGGAATCGTTGTGGCGTGCAGGGGTAATTGGGGAACATTCGCCCCTGGCGATCCCAACGCCTCCATGAATCATTTATTGGGCAGGTTGGCGGGGGCTGTGAGCAACATACCACCACAGGCGCAGTCGCAGCAGCTTTGGATGGAACAGCCAGGCTCTTTGTCCATAACCCTTGAGTATCTGGACGATGATGGTCCTGGACCGTATACTTTTTCCATTGTGACGCCACCCGCCCATGGTCAATTGGCCGGCTCCGGTGGGACAGTTTCCTATTCCCCGGAAAATAGTTTTAGTGGGACTGACAGCTTCCAGTGGAGCGTAAATGACGGATTGAACCAGTCCAATATCGCTACTGTAACCATCGAGGTGGACCCTGCAGGCAATCAGGCACCTGTGGCAATTGATGAGCAAGTGAGTACTTTCCCCTCCACCGGTGTTGAAGTACGACTCCAGTTCGATGATCCTGATGGGCCCGAGCCGTTCATGTTTGATGTGCTATCCAACCCAGGCCATGGTGTGTTGTCGGGAAATGGAGAACAAAGGACATACACTCCGTCTGATGGTTACCTGGGAACTGACAGTTTCACCTGGCGTGTTACAGATGCCTTGGGGGCCGAATCCAATGTGGCGACTTGCAGCATATCCGTGAGCGAGCAATTGGAGATAAGCGACACGCAGGTGGCTTCCGGACGTGACTATGTCTGGGATAGGTTGAGTGTGGGAAAAGCACAGTACATAGACAGGGGCTATACGTTTACGTCTGTAGCTTCTGGATACGATGATATGATGTATTTGCTTACGGCCAACGACGATAAACTCAGCCAGAGCGATCCTTTTTTACGGTTTGTGGTCAACCAGCCGGTCAGAGTGTACGTGGCTTATGACAGGCGCGTATCTCATCGGCCCTCATGGTTGGCCGACTGGACCGACACAGGATCGGACCTTGTCACCCAGGATACGTCGTTTGGGCTTTTGCTCAAAAAGTTCGACGCGGGTCTGGTGGAACTTGGACCAAACGCGTGCCCTGCGGATGGTTGTAGCATGTACACAGTTGTCGTGGCAGCGTTGGGTACACCGACCCCTGGGCAGATCATCGAGGATCCTGAGCATCCCGCCAGGATGATCTACCATGACACCACGAATTCAGTCGGTCCCAAACCTGTGATTATGTGTGGGCCTGGAGATCCTGAAGACTTTTTTTATAATAATACACGCGCTGACCTGGACCTGCTGGTCGGACGTGGTGCCAGGGCGACTTATATCACCGCATACCTTCAGGACTTTGGAGGTGGATTCCCCGGTACCGCCGACGCGCTGGACCGGACGTTGGACGACTGGGATGCCTGGATTTCCGAATTGGAGGCAGCAGGCGTAATCACTGTGTTTTTCTTTTTCGATGACTCTCAGCCTTTGCCCGCCCTGTGGCAGGATTCCGTGGACAGGATCGTCAACAGGTTGAAACACCATCGGCTCTTAGTGTGGTCCGTGGCGGAAGAATACAGCGAAGCCTTGAGTAGCTCGGATGTTGCTGCAGTGGCAGCAAGGATAAAAGCTGCCGATGAGTTCGGGCACGTGGTGGGGGTACATGAACTATCCAGCACTTCTTTCGATTTCAATTCCAACCCGGATTTGGAGATGTTTCTGATGCAACTTCCCAGGCAGACTCCAGAGGAAGTTCACGCAAGCGTTCTTTCAGCATGGAACAATACCCAGGGGCTGAAGATCCTCGATATGTCCGAGATGGAAGACCATGGAAAGTTGGATCGTGGAACCGTTCGAAAAGTCAATTGGGCGGCCATAATGGCTGGCGCGAGCGCAGTCCAGGTGATCTGGATGGGGCGTGCTTCAGATGATCCTGCCTGGAACGAGCAAGCCAGGTATGACGACTGTGCAAGACTCGAGGACTTTTTCGAAGCAACGAATGTAAACTCTATGGTCCCACGTGATGATCTGGCCCTGGCAGGGAGCAAGTGGGTTCTGTCCGACGATTCGAGCTTCATTGTTTACTCACCCGAACTTTCTGGAGACCTGGGTATAAAGGCCATGCCGGAAGGAGCCTAAGATCTGAAATGGCTCGATACTGCCAGTGGAATCGTGATCGAGCAGACACGGGTCGAGGTCGATGGAGGAGACACTACGTGGGCCAAGCCCGAAAATCTAGGTTTGGAAGTGGCTGTATGGATAAGACCATCTAAACCAGCTACCGATGGCGGCAGTGATGGGTCTGACGAGGCGGATGGTTACACGGAAGGACAGGACACTGGAATGGATGGAGATACAAACGACGCAGGACAAGCTGACGGAGAAGTGGATGCTGGTGCGCAAGATGATGGAGGGCAGGGGAGTGATTTTTCCAATGGGGACAGTGCTTCGTCCAAGGATGGTAAAAGGGATGATGGACATATTGAGCCAGACGGACAGGGTTGTGGTTGCTCTATTGACTCGCGAGGTGAACGGGCCCTGTTGTGGTTGTTGATGCTATTGTTCCTCGCACGGCGCAGGTATGTGAAAGTCAGGAGTATAACAAGATGAGTGGTGAATGCATGTTCGAGCGAGTATCTGTTGTGGGAACAGGGTTGGTGGGGTGTTCTGTGGCAGCGTTGGTCAAGGGAAGATCTGTTGCCCGGGAGGTGGTGGGGGTAGACATCGACAACGCCAACCTCGATGCTGCAAAGCGGTTGGGATTCGTGGACCGCACTTTTTCGAACCACTCCAAGGGAATCATGGGTGCCGGCGCAATAATCTTGGCGGTTCCGCTGGATGAGGTATTCAAGGTAATGGATGCCATTGGAAAGGATGTAAGGCCGGGTGCTCTTATAACATGTGCGGCAGGCACCACCAGTCGGATGAGAAAGCAATTGGTGCGACACGTCAGGTCAGCAGAAAATTTTGTTCCTGCATATCCCATGATTCACCAGAAGGGATCCGGTCCTGGTTCTGCCTCCCCGGGAGTTCTGGATGGTAACCTGTGTCTCCTGATGGAAAAAGATCCAATCCCGGAAAAGACTTTTGAACAAGCTAAACTTTTCTGGGAAAGAATAGGAATGCAGACCCGTTCCATGGATCCGGAGTCTTTCGAGGCTTTGATCGCAGGTAGTGAGTTGTGGCCACAGGTGATCGCTATGGCTGCAGGTAGGGTTGTGACTCGCAGCAACTGGCCTGATGTAGACAGTGTGCTGTCTCACTGGCTGGCTGCTGTGGCTGCACCGAAGGCCATTGGTCGCGAACACCAACTGTACGCATCGAGGATTTGTGCTCTGTGTGACGAATTTGCAGAAGAGATGGAAGAGATGAAACGCAGGCTGGGATGCTCGCTCTCTTCATCCATTCCGGAGGAAGAAGGATAGGAGATAGGTTCAAATGACGAGACTACAACCGGTGGTGGCAATAGACGGACCTGCAGGATCTGGAAAATCAACTGTCGCGAAACTCGTAGCTTTACGATTGGGATACGACCTTGTCGATACCGGAGCCATTTATAGGTGCGTGGCTTTGGCCGCACAACAGGCAGGAGTTGGCTGGCATGACGCCTCCCTGACAGGGAAGGTGGCTGAGTCCATGGTGGTTGGTTTCAGGATGGTCGATGGTGAAAACAGGGTCTTGTTGAACGAAAAGGATGTCACTGAAAATATTCGCACTCCGGAAGTTTCCCAGGGGGCTTCCATCGTGTCCGCACACCCTCAAGTGAGAAAGGCTCTGTTGGATACTCAGCGGCGGCTGGGTGCAGATGGCGCAGTTGTTTTGGAAGGTCGCGACATCGGAACCGTGGTCTTTCCAGATGCCGAGGTGAAGATATTCTTGGATGCGCCGGCAGAGGTCCGGGCAAAGAGGCGAAATGCAGAACTTCAGGCAAAGGGTAATCCAGAGCCCTTGGAAAAGACATTGGCGGAAGTGGAGCAACGTGACTACCGCGACAGAAACCGTGCCATAGCTCCCCTCAAGGCAGCCCGTGACGCGACTTTTGTGGATACTGGACCGTTGAGTATCGATCAGGTAGTGGATCGCATCGTCGGCCTGGTGGAAGAATATATATCGACAAGGTAGTACTCATAGCACGGGTTGTATTATGAAAGTTATCAGATCATCGCATGTGGGATTGTGTTTCGGTGTTCAAAGGGCGAGGGACATGGCTGAACGAATTCTCGGGTCCGAGGCTGGTGCGGCCGCGGTTTTGGGTTCGTTGATGCATAATCCACAGGAAATGGCTCGCCTGAAGGCGTTGGGGCTCAAACAGGTCACCACAGTTGCTCAATGCGTAGGATTTATTACCCTGGTGCGTGCACACGGCATAAGCAAACAGCAGCTAGAAGAAGCATCCCGCCTGGGTGTTACGTTGGAGGATGCCACCTGTCCTCATGTGTTGACACCAAGAAAAAAATTGGAACGTATGGGCATGGCTGGCAGGACGGTCATACTTCTAGGAGATGAAAACCACGCAGAGGTCAGGGCACAGGTGAGCTATGCCACTGGTCCAGTATTCGTGGCCATGTCAGAATCAGCTTTACCGGACTTGCCCCGAGACACACCCATTGGTTTGATTGCACAGACCACTTTGACCGAGGAGCGTTTTTTGCATATGGCCGCCAGGGTTGCAAAGTCGTTCGATGATGTAAAGATTTACGACACCATATGCACCGATACACAGCAAAGGCAAAAGGCTGCAATGGAATTGGCTGGTAAAGTGGACGCCATGGTTGTAGTAGGGGGTCGAAACAGTGCAAATACTTGTAGACTCGTGGAAATTTGTGAATCCACCCATACCCATACCGTCCACATAGAAGAGCCTCATGAGTTGTTTCCGAAAGATTTACGGGGAGTTGAAGTGGTGGGTCTGACTTCCGGTGCGTCTACTCCGGAATGGTTGCTGGAGGCTGTTCATCACCGCCTGGAGGAGTTTTGATCGTAGCTCAGCAGGTGTGGTTCTTTGAAAATAATGAGAAAATCGTTTGACACCAACACCTAAAATCAGTATGGTGGCTGCGCTTTGCAATAAGGCGGGCAACGTTGCTGTACTGGTTACCTCTCACAGGCACAACGTTTTATTATGATAGGGAGGACGCTGACCTTATACGTCCAGGACTTATACTCTAAAAGTTACTTTGCGTATTTGAGTTGGCATACGGGTCGCTAAATCGCGAGAACCGAGGATCAAGGAAGCATGATGGACAAGGAGCAACTGAAAGGTGATGTAGACGAGAGTCAGGCTGCCGTGAGCTCGACAGGGGTGAAAGACGAGGAAAATTTCGCCGAAATGTTCGAAGCCAGTCTAAAGCAGCAAGAACTACGCGAGGGAGAAATAGTAAAGGGTGAAATAATCGAAATCCGCCCCGATCATGCTGTCGTGGACATAGGTTACAAGTCTGAAGGCACTATTTCCCTTTCCGAGTTTTCAAAGAACGCGGATGGAAAGCCAGATGTTAAGGTGGGCGACAAGGTCGATGTCCTCCTGGAAAGATGGGAGGATGAAGACGGTCTCATCGTACTTTCGAAGGAAAAGGCGGATAAGCTCAAGGTATGGGATGAGATTAGCGATGCTGTTGACAATGACGAGTTGGTCGAAGGTACAATCGTCGCCCGAGTCAAGGGTGGACTCAGCGTGGATATTGGAGTCAAGGCTTTCTTGCCAGGCTCGCAAGTTGATTTGAGGCCCATTCGCAACCTGGAGAAACTCATCGGTCAGAAGTTCCAGTTCAAGATCATCAAGTTCAACAAAAGACGCGGAAACATTGTTCTGTCGAGGCGCGTCCTGTTGGAAAAGGAGCGGGAAGCGCTCAAAACCGATACCTTGAAAAAACTGAAGGTAGGAGCGGTCCTTCCTGGTATCGTGAAGAATATCACTGAATATGGAGCGTTCATCGATCTCGGCGGCATAGACGGATTGTTGCATATTACAGATATGTCATGGGGTCGGGTGAATCATCCCAGCCAGGTTTTCGCGGTGGGTGATGAAGTCGACGTCATGGTATTGAAGTACGACCAGGAATCCGAGCGAGTCTCTTTGGGCATGAAGCAGATAAATGAGGACCCTTGGAATCATGCCGATGAACGATACGAGATAGGAAGCAAGGTTGGCGGAAAAGTGGTTTCTCTGACGGATTACGGTGCATTCGTAGAGTTGGAGGAAGGAATAGAGGGCCTCATACATATCTCTGAGATGTCTTGGACTAAAAGGATCAAACATCCATCCAAGATGGTGGTGGTGGGAGACGAAGTCGAAGCCATAGTCCTGGATATCGATGCTTCGAGCAAACGTATCTCCCTGGGCATGAAACAAGTCAATCCCAATCCCTGGAGCTTGTTGGAAGAGCGTTATCCTGTGGGTTCGGTCATTCGGGGGCGTATCAGGAACATTACGGATTTTGGTGTTTTTATCGGTATCGAAGAAGGAATCGATGGATTGGTTCATATATCGGATATTTCATGGACCCAGAGAATAAAGCATCCCAGCCAGATGTTTAAAAAGGGTGATGAAGTCGAGGCCATGGTTTTGAATATCGATCCTGAGAACGAACGTTTTTCTCTTGGCATCAAACAATTGACGGATGATCCATGGTCCAAGATTCCTGACAGATATCCTCCTGGAACAAGGGTAAAGGGTAAGTGTATAAAGGTTACGGAATTCGGTGCGTTCGTCGAGTTGGAAGACGGTGTCGAGGGCTTGATCCATATTTCCGAAATGAGCCAGGATCGAGTCGATGATCCCAGGCAGGTGGTCAACGAAGGCGATGAAATAGAAGTCATGGTCTTAGACGTTGATCCTGAAGAACGCCGTATTGCTCTGAGCGTCAAGAGCCTACAGCTTTCCAAGGGAGAAGAGGATTACCAGGAATACCTGCGCAAGCAGGGAGATAGCGGCATGAGGCTGGGCGATGCGCTTGCTTCGGCAGGTATCGTGACAAAAGAGGAAGAAGAAGGGCAATCGGAGCAAGAGCCAGAAACCGATACTCCTGCAGACATGGATACTCCTGCAGATAGTGACAGCGACCAGAAGGATGATGAAGAGTAGCTTGGAATTTACCAACGCTGAGTGATCTTTCCGTTTTCCGAGTTGGTTGACGCCAAAGAAAGGAGCCCTCGCCGTGACGAAGAGCCAACTGATTGAGGCGGTGGCAGGCAGGTTGGAGAGCATTTCGAAAAAAGAAGTCGAGGTAATAGTCGATACGATTTTCTCCTGTATGACCGAAGCCCTCACCCGTGACGAGCGGATTGAAATTCGCGGTTTTGGTAGCTTTGTTTCCAAGATTCGTGAATCCCGTGAAGGACGTAATCCCAAGACCGGTGAGAAGGTTTTTGTTCCCCGCAAGAGAACTCCGTTTTTCACTGTTGGCAAGGAGTTGAAGGAGAGGGTCAACTCTGTCGGGGGAAACAAACAGCCCTAGACCAATGAGTCCAGAGTTGTCCCGGTTGAAAGTAATAGCTTGCTTTCCGCATAAAGCCTTTGATCCGCCATCTCGCAGGTAACCTTCGCAGGACTGGCCATACATTCTCATCGAGGAAAGTATCGTGAAGTTGACCGGTGGCAAGTCCAGTCAAGACACCACCCGGATCAAGGTTCGTGGGGCTGCACAGAACAATCTCAAGGGAATTGATCTGGATATTGACATTGGCCGCTTCGTGGTGGTCACCGGAGTCAGCGGTGCAGGTAAGTCCAGCTTTGCCTTTGATACATTATATGCCGAGGGCCAGAGGCGATACGTCGAGACGTTTTCGCCTTATTCCAGGCAGTTTCTGGAACGCATGGGAAGACCCAACGTATCAGCCATAGAGAACATACCGCCATCCATCGCAATCGATCAGAACAATCCCATCAAGAACTCCAGGTCTACGGTTGGCACCATCACCGAACTGGCTGATTACCTCAAGTTGGTTTATGCAAAGGCAGCGGTACTATACTGCGCAAACTGCTCCAAGGTAGTCGAAAGGCAAGATGCGGACTGGGTAGGAAGATGGCTGGAGAAAAACTACCTAGGCAAGAAGGTCATGCTGGGCATTGGAATGGATGTCTGGAAAGGCATCGAACCGGAAAATTTCTTGTCCATGCTGCATGAGCAGGGTATCAGGAGAGTTTTTTCAAAAAAAAAGCTCCTCAAAATCCATGAGTACATGGATACAGATTCTGATGATGCTGCAACCGCGGTCGTGGACATGGTCACGGTGGCAAAAACCTCCATGGGCAGAATCGTGGATTCTTTGGAGCAATGCCAGGAGTTCGGTCTGGGATGCGTTCATGTGGTAATCGATGATGGTCAGGTGGTGAGATTTTCACGTTCTTACCAGTGTTCGAGTTGTGGAATCGACTATGACCCACCTGTCGCCAATCTGTTTTCTTTCAATAGTCCCATTGGAGCCTGTCCTACGTGCAAGGGATTTGGAAGGACCATGGGTATCGACATGGAAAAGGTAATTCCGGACCAGAGCCTGTCTTTGAAAGATGGAGCCATAAAACCATGGCGCTCCGGAAAGATTGCCGGAAGATGTAAGAGGGATTTGAACAGGTTTTGCAAGGCTCATGGTATATCGCTTACAAAGCCCTTCTCCAAGTTGAGCAAAAAGCATCATGACTGGATTATCGAGGGTCATGATGATTTCTACGGTGTCAGGGGATTTTTCAGTTGGCTGGAGCGTAAGTCATACAAGATGCATGTCAGGGTACTGCTTTCCAGGTACCGCTCATATGATGTTTGTGGATCCTGTAAGGGCGCACGTCTAAAACCTGAGGCTTTACAGTATCGTCTTGCAGGCCGAACCATAGCAGAGGTGCTTTCACTTCCAATCAACACCGCAAGGGAGTTTTTCCAGGCATATGAACCACCTGATCATCTTTCGAAGGCGCTTGCACCACTGCTCGGCGAGATAAGAAGCAGGTTGAAGTTTCTTGATGATGTGGGAGTAGGGTACCTGAGCCTCGATAGGCAATCACGGACATTATCCGGGGGTGAGATGCAGAGGGTTGACCTTGCCAGGGCCTTGGGGGGTGCTCTAGTGAACACCCTTTATGTGCTGGATGAACCCAGTATAGGACTACATCCACGGGACGTAGGGAGGTTGCTGGAGGTTTTGGACGCACTGAAAAACAAGGCCAATACCTTGGTGGTCGTAGAGCACGACCGGCAGATCATAAAGGCTGCGGATTTCGTACTTGAGATGGGGCCGGGGCCTGGTGAAGCTGGTGGGCGGGTAGTCTTCTGGGGTAGCCCTGCCCAACTGATGAAAAGCCGACAAACTCCCACCGCCATCGCTTTGGTCAGCGGATCGAATGGCAAGCTGCGTTCCAGATCTCGCCGGAAGAGTTCAGAGTTCATCAGGGTCAAAGGCGCAGCCGAGCACAATCTAAAGAATCTGGATATAGACATTCCCCTCGGTATGCTGGTGGCCATTACCGGAGTGAGTGGTTGCGGAAAGAGCACTCTTGTCGTTGACGTGTTATTCAAAGGAATCAAAAGAGCGAAACAAAAGAGTGATGAGCGTCCAGGAAAGTTCCAGGCACTGGTTGGATTGGAAAAGATCGAGGATGTGATTTTGGTCGATCAGTCTTCTGTTCCAAAGACACCTTCTACCAATCCGGTATCATACATAAAGGCATTGGCTCCCATAAGAGCTCTTTTCGCTTCAACTGACAAGGCCTTGGCTAGGGGATTCGGGCCTGGTGACTTTTCTTTCAGGTCAGGCAACGGGCGTTGTCAAACCTGCCAGGGGAGTGGACACGAGAAGGTGGAGATGCAATTTCTCTCGGATGTATATCTTCCGTGTCCCGACTGTGCTGGGAGCAGGTATTCACAGCAACTGCTCGAGGTAACCCTTGATGGATTGTCCATGACGCAGGTGTTGGATTTGACCGTTGATCAGGCTGTGGTGTTTTTCGATGGGCATAGAAGCATATGTGATAGGTTGGCCCAGCTCCAGAAAGTAGGCCTTGGATATCTCAAGTTGGGACAGCCTGCAAACACTTTATCCGGTGGTGAAGCACAGAGAATGAAGCTGGCGAGTCAGTTGGTCAAACCATCCGCGAGATCATCGGTAGGAAAAAAGATGTTTTTGCTGGATGAGCCCACAACAGGCTTACACAGTAAAGATATCGAGAAATTGTTGAACGTGTTGGATGAATTGATCTCTCTTGGTCATTCGGTAGTCGTTATAGAACACAATCCGGACGTCATCCTTCATGCTGATCATATTATCGACCTAGGTCCCGAAGGCGGAGACAAGGGTGGAACGATTGTGTGCCAGGGAACTCCGGAGGAAGTCAGCAGATGCGACCTTTCTTATACTGGAGCCTTCCTTGGGAGATTTTACGGCCTGGTTCACGAAGATTGTGAAATGAAGCAAACATGGAGATTGGATCCGGATGATGGACGAATAAGGGTTTCGGGTGCGGAGCAAAACAATTTGCGATCTGTAAACCTTACGATTCCACGTGGCAAGCTTATAGCTGTCACTGGAGTCAGCGGTTCCGGTAAATCCAGTCTTGCCTTCGATGTATTGTTTGCCGAGGGGCAGCGACGTTACCTGGAGAGCGTCTCAGCGTATGCCCGGCAGTTTGTGTCGCAGCTTCCTCGTCCGAAGGTTGAAGCAATTACCGGGCTGCCCCCAACAGTAGCTCTAGAACAGCGTACAAGCAGGGGGTCTGGAAGAGCTACCCTGGCAACCATGACAGAGATCTACCACTTTCTCAGGTTGTTGTTTTCCAAGGTGGGTGTCCAGTATTGCCCCGAGTGTGACGTTGCCGTCAAACCCCAATCCCGCAGCGGTATTTTGAATGGAATTTTGAAAAATCACAATGGGATGCTTCGTGTTTTTGCTCCAATGGTCAAAGGCAAAAAGGGATTTCATGCAGAACTGTTCGAGTGGGCCAGGAACAAGGGGATTGGTAAGGCTCGTGTTGACGGAAAAATCAGGGTCATAAAACAGGGTATGAAGCTGCAAAGATACAAAGAGCACCACGTGGAACTGTTGCTCGGCCAGGTCGAATTATCCCGTGCCAATAGGAAGGAAGTCAGGGCTCTGGTGGATGAAGCCTTGGATATGGCAGATGGCACTACGCTGGTCATATCTGAGGTGGGAATGTCCTTTCACAGTGAAAAAGGCGCATGCCCACTGTGTGGAAAAAGTTTTGCACCGTTGGATCCCAGGTCGTTTTCCTTCAATTCGCCACGTGGTGCGTGTGATACCTGCGGTGGTAGGGGAGTAGTGGGTGAGGATGAATACCAAGATGTTTGTCCTGATTGCCATGGGGCAAGGTTATGCAAGGATTCGTTGGCTGTAAAAATCGATTCGAAGACCATCACATCAGTGGTGCGGCAGACTCCCCGGGGAGCCTCGAGACTATTGAACGGGCTGAGGATCCCTAAGAGACTCGAACCAGTTGCAAGACCTTTACTCAAGGAGATCAAAAACAGGCTTTCATTTTTGGAATCCCTAGGCCTGTCTTATTTGACCCTCGATCGATCCGGTGATTCCTTGTCCGGTGGTGAGGCCCAGAGAATTCGCCTGGCAGCACAGATGGGTTCCAATCTGAGGGGAGTCTGTTACGTTTTGGACGAACCAACTATCGGTTTGCATCCGGTGGATACGATACGTTTGGTTCAAATCCTGGAGAAACTCAGGGATAAGGGCAACACCATAGTTGTGGTGGAACATGATGAAGAAGTGGTTCGTTCCGCAGACTTGGTGTTGGATTTGGGCCCAGGAGCAGGACTCAATGGAGGAACACTGGTTGCCCAGACCGATCCGAAACAGCTCGAGCGCTCCAGTCAATCTGTAACAGGCCAGTGGCTTTCAGAACATAAATCCGGATATACCGGCAAGAACCGGGCAAAGCCGGATCTGAGTCTGAAAGTTGTCGGGGCAAGACACAATAACTTGAAGAATATCTCAGTGGAATTTCCCATCGGAAGATTTACCTGTGTTACTGGTCTGAGCGGATCAGGTAAAAGCAGCCTAGTGGTTGGTGTCTTGTATCGAGGCGTCAAAGCCAGGCTGTCAAGGGCGCAATTGACGACGCCAGAGGAACACAAGGATATATTAGGGACAGAGCATGTCAAGAGGGTCTTGCTCGTGGATCAGTCTCCCATTGGAAGGACACCCAGGTCTTCGGTGGTTACGTATGTGGGAATATTTGAATATTTGCGGAAACTTTTTGCGGCTCTTCCCGAATCCAGGATGAGAGGATATTCTCCAAGCAGGTTTTCGTTCAATGTAGAGGGGGGCAGGTGCAGTAAGTGCAAGGGGCAGGGACGGGTTCGACTTGAGATGAACTTTTTGCCGGATGCTTATGTTACCTGTGACAGGTGTGGTGGTGCTCGATACAACAGCGATACTTTGGCGATCAGGTATCGAACCAGGAACATGGCAGACATATTGGCCATGAGCGTTGAGCCAGCCGCTGAGTTTTTTTCCTCTTTTCCGGAGGTCAAGAAACGATTGGATTTGTT
>CAYSLH010000026.1:0-29361 GCA_964431605.1 uncultured Myxococcales bacterium | reverse complement strand
GTGATAAAATTACGATAGGAGGCCTTGTCTCATCTATAAACCTCCACCTGTATCCCGCTATCTCCCCCTGCCAGGGCAGCAGTGGCAGCTGCCCCAGCCCCAACCAACACCGCTGCGGCAATGGTCCAGACCCACCATTTTTCATACCATTTTTTTTCAGGCTCCAGGGTAACGCCCGTTTTTTCGAACTTGTCGATCTTGCCTTTGACCACATCAACCCCGGAAGCAATCAGCTCTTTTCTGTCACCAGCCACCCAATGTCGCAGTTTGTTTACCAATGTATCAAAACCTTCTCCGTCTATGGGAAATACTCCCAAGGCAACAGGTGAACCGCCTGCCATACCAGATACCACCTTTACGACAGTCTTTGCCCCCACGTGATCGAATTCAAACAACAACAGCAGTTCGACACCCAGGCCCTTCAACAACGAATCCATATCCGCCTTTGACGCGCCCAAAGAGGCCACTTTACGAAGCAGTCGCCAGTGGTCTATACGAGCACCTTCGGCCAAAAAGACCTCCTGCTTTTCCATGGCTCCTTCCGGCACCTTCAATACTCCAAACCATATCTTATACCCAGGGTGCAGCAAAGAAAGGTAGTGTTCGCCCGGAATTACTCCAGGTACCGTGATGGGAGTTCTTCCCACCTGCTTTCCATCCATGTTGAGTATGGCGCCGGCAGGTTTTGAAATGACGGAGATGGAACCCTTGAGCGAAGTAAAAAGGTTTTTTCTCACCTCCTCGAAAGTCTCCACCACCAGGGGACTGACCAAAGCATCGTCTAACTTACGGTTGGGATGCAACAGCAAAACCATCCGGTACTCTTGCCTGGCCAGAGCATCTCTACCCAGAGCCTGGTATGTCATGCCTCGATCTAGATGAGCCCTTTCCAGCGCGCTCAAGTCCTTCAAGTAAGGGAAAATCGCCCTCAGTTCCCGAAGCGCCTCCGAAAACTCCTTTATGGCAAGCTTGGGCTTGAGCCTGGTGGAAAGCTGCCGCCCCTTTTCCAGGTGTGTCAATGCGGATGAATACAGATCCTCCACCTTTGGGTCGGGTGGTTCCTGGAAAAAATCACCAAAGTCCTGCATCTGCATTATCTTGATCTGCTTGCTTTCAAGAGCACGTGATAATTTTTTGAATACGGCCTCGTCTTCGGCCAGCCAGTCGGCAGCCGAATCCCTGCCCAACATGAAAACTCCCACCATTCCCTTGTTGCCATCGTCTGCTTTCGCATGGCAAACCCTACCAGCAGACAGCAATAGCGACATAAGGACAATTTTTTTCACAAGCAGCTTACTGAAGACCGAACAATCGCAACTCACTCCATACCTCCGGTGATTCAAAAGAATCCGACCAGCTATAAAGACTCTCGTCAGCGCTGTCCCTATCCAAGACACTGACCTCCAGCCCCAAAAACCATCCCAGTTGTGGCGGCTGGGCGAGTTTCAGATCCTGCCACGGGATGTTCAACTCCACCATATAGCCTTCCGCGCCCACCGTGGCTTTCACACTTCCGGAAAAAGTCACCCCCTGCGCAGTCATGTTTCCAATGTCTGGACCGGCCTCGTGGCTCTGACTGCCACCGGCGGACACGGCTATCTTGAAAAATCTTTGATCTTCCACTGGTACACCTGAGTTGTCCAGGTCCAGCGTAATCTCCACCACATCGGCACCGTCCATAGTATTGTCATCTCCGGCAACTTTTACATCATCGTCCTTTAGGTCGATCACAAAATGCAACGATTCAGGGTCCCACCAGGAACCTACTTTTGCGAGCCCGTCCGGCCCCTGAAAAACGTCATATGCTCCAGGTTGCGAAAGGGAATTCAATATGGGAACACCACAGACCAGTTTTCCAAAATCAGCAGGCTCCGGATCCTGTCCCTGTTTTCTTGGATCATAGACCCAGGTAAGCAGACTAGGAAGCGAGTCTCCCTCGTCCACATCCACCTGCCTGACATCAAAACCCAGGACCTGGTTTTTTCCAACATCCTTCAGGGGCAACCTGAACTGGACCAGGTACCCACCTGCAACCGTCTGAACATCCACACCATTGGCCAGGCCCTCCGGCTCTGTTCTGCCATCCGGTCCAACCGCTATCTTCAAATCGTCAGGATCGCCTGGTTCACCATCTGAATCCACATCGAGGTAAACGACCAGTGCATCGCCGTCCATCACAGGGCCCACCCCTGAGGCATCTAGAGAATCATCCCGAACCAATGCCTTTATCCAAAGTTCATCGGAATCCCACAACAGCCACATGAGACACCCCGAATCCATGTCACCATCACGCTGCCCCTGCTCCAGGTTTGTTTCATCCATGAGCAAAGAAGGCGCCGATGATTTATATGGATCAGCAAGGGCTCGCTCGGATGGACGAAGTCTGTTCGCGAATGCATAGTCGATTCGGGCAAATGGAATACTGAGATACTCATCCACGCCCTTGAACACTCCAATATAAGGTCCAAAACCGCGTGACACGCTCCTGCCCTTTTCATTGAGCCCAGTCATGGTAAATGAACCAACGCCCTGTTCTTCAAGCAGGTCAGAACCAAATTTTTCAGAGGGATACCACTCGCCGAGCTTTTTGTACGAGGCATCGTCACCCATCAGACCCAGCTCCACAGAGTCCACGAGGGAAAACGGGTCCTGGGTGGGATTACGACCATCATGCATGGGCACAACCATCAACTTCACCTGTCCCTGTATGTCATCTGCACAACCTGGTTGCAGCGTGACGACAAGGCCGAATAAAATCATCAACTTCGTCCAGTGCCCCATGATCCCATGCTCCTGAATAGCACTAACATAGACAGCAAAACCACAAGCCACCAAGAACTACCTCCTGCAGCCGAGCCACAGGAACAGCCCTCGGATAAAGACACGACCCTGACTTCAGCAAAGTCCGCCGAGCTATGGCCCTGTCCATCTGACACCACCAACTCGAACACGTACACTCCGGGCTCGGAGGCGAAAAAAGACGCTTTTGGAGTCGTGCTCGAAGAAAGCTCTACCTGGATTGGACCAGACGTCTGTTCCCAACGATAATCCAAACCAACACCATCCGGCCCTTTGCTGAGGCTTCCATCCATGATCACCTTAGAACCGGGCTTCACAACTTGCATGGGCCCAGCTTCCGCGACCAACAACGGCCCATCGTCTTTTGCCGAACCATCCGACACACCGCCGTCCGCGTCGTCCCCACCTCCATCGACGACTTCAGGGGCACAACCAGACCCAAGACACGCTCCGGAACGGCACCTGTGTTGCAACCCGGCAACACAATCGCCCTTACCGTTGCAAAGACCCGGAGATACCAAAATTCCATCCGAACAGGAAGCCTCGGAGCATGGCGTCCCTGCAGGTCTTACATCGCACTTGCCCATTCCATCACACTGTCCGGTGTTGCCACAACCGTCGGCATAAGCACATTCATCGTCAGGATCCGTACCCAGGGCAGATGGTAGACAAACCCCCAGCGCCACGGGATCATCACAGACCAAACAAACAGAGTCACAGGGCAGGTTGCAACAGACCCCATCCACGCACCGAAAGCCGCCACACTCATCACTTGTACTACAGGCCCTTCCAAGCTCATCACGCGGCTCGCACTGCCCGGCATTACAGACGTGTCCAGGCCAACAATCGGCATCCTCCCCACACGTCTCGGCACATTGACCGGCGGCAATGGCAAGGTAAGGGTAACAGGAAGAACATTCGGCAACACATCCCCCAGTGGTCCCTGGGGTACACGTCTGAGCAGGGGTTACACCGCTTCCAGGACCGCCCCCGGCGTCACAAACTCCTGGTCCTTGACAATCCACCTCCGGCCCCCATCCCGCCTCTCCCCCGAGACAAGCCTTGAACCAGTCATCACCGCTGCACAACCTGTAACCAGGTTGATAAGAAACTCCTTCGGCCACACATGCGTCCACCTGACCAGTACAATAAGCCCCCTGTGTCGACCAACCATCTTCGAAGCAATATCCACCCAGGCATGCCGCATCGTCATCCAGTCCTGCCAGGACGACTCCGTAACAATTTTCACCATCCAAAAGATCAGGTTGGCAAGTCCCGTCACTGGAACAAAATGCGCTGACCTGGCAATCTTCGTGGGAACTGCAGTCGTTTTGGCATCCGGACTCCGTACACACTCCCGGGGTGCAGTCCTGCTGTTCCGACGGCACACAATGACCGGCTCCATCGCAAAACGATTCGCTCAAAAAACTCTCTCCCTCACAGTGAGCATCCATGCACAACTGCCCCTGGGGCCATAAGGAGCAAGCGCCTGAGCCGTCACAACTACCCATGGAGCCACAGGTCGAGACATCATCAGCAGGACACTCGTCATCTGGATCCGTACCGACCGGAACAGGCGAGCAAATCCCCGGCTTGCCCGGAAGATTGCACGCCATACATGGTCCGCTACAGGCATCTGCACAACACCTGCCATCCACACAGATCCCGGCTGTACAATCCGATTGGCTCTCACACAGGTCCCCGATTCCCTCCGGTAAAACGCATTTGTTGGCAGAGCATTCATAAGACGGCCAGCAATCGGAATCGGAAGAACAGGAACTTTTGCAGGATGCTCCATCAGCCAAAAACGGTTCACATGATACGCACTCGGATGAACAACCACCACCAGGCCCGCTGTCACACCGTCCTACCTGTCGAACACCGCTCCCAGGCCCGGCCCCTGCATCACAGACACCTGAGCTACAGCTTGTCTCCTGGCTCCATCCGTCCACACCCCCCAAACACGTCTTGAACCAATCATCACCCGAACATAGTGTATATCCGCTGTTGAACAACTCTCCATCGTGCACACAGCCGGAAGGATTGGATGTACAGAAAGCTCCTGATCCGTCGAAGTCATCATCGAAACAATACCCACCCATACATGCTGAATCGTCCAACAATCCTGGATACACCACGCCATCACACGATGAGCCGTCTCCCAGGTCCGGCTCGCAGGTGCCGGAGTTGGAACAATAGGCTTGGGTGACACATACTGAATGGGCCTGGCATGACTGTGCACAATGTTCAGCATCGGCACACCGATACGGAGCACATTGGAAAACCCCACCATCGACACACTCGCCCTGGCCATCACACGTATCTGCACGCACTTCCGTGCCGGCATTACAGGATGCAGTACCACAAGGCGTACCCTGTGGCCACTTACGACAGGCCCCGAACCCGTCGCACGCCCCGTCGAGACCGCAGGTAAACTGGTCATAGGATTGGCAATCGTTTATGGGATCCTGGCCGGCAGGCACGGCAACACATGAAGATTGGGATCCGCTGCAAGTCTGGCAAACCGGGCATTCGTCATCTGGGTCAGTACCAGCCGGCACAAAATCACTGCATCTACCCTGGTTGTCACACCTGGTGCACGTATTACAAACGGCCCCTGTGGGATAATCGCATCCTCCCATCCCGTTACATGCTCCGGCACACACACCCTCACCTGCACATTCACCGTCGGGATCCTGTCCCGATGGTATGGGTTTGCATATCCCGGAATCATCCACATCGCACCTGTAACAGGGAGCGGAACATAAATCCTGGCAGCAACGGCCATCGACACAATACCCACTCGCGCATTGAGATGGAACCTGGCAGGTGGAACCCTGGGGAAGGTCGCCTTCACAGGAGAGATTGATACAATAAATCCCTGGTTTGCATTCGTCGTCCGTGGTGCAGTAATCGGGGCATTGGGCACAAACACCGTCCGTGCACTGGTCTACGTCATCATAATAACCGCAGTTTGTGTAACAGTCTGTTATGGACCAGCCTGTTAGCTGGCATAAATACCTGTCCCCTCCGGCGCAAATCGCAGAATCAGTGGGGACCACCTGGCCGCTGTTGTCAACGCATTCTTCGCCTTCCGGCGCACAATATTTCTGCCCCTGTGGAGATGCCACACAATTGCCGGACAAACACTGACGGTCTTCGTCACATGCATCACCATCTGATTTTTTTCGGATGCAATCGCCTCCAAAAAGGTAAAAATCGCAATATGCATCATCATCACAACCCTGGCTGATACCAAAAAGGTATACACAGGTCTCGTCACACTGGGTGCAATAGTATCCCGCACCGTCGTGTTCACAAGAGTGGACGTCGAGATAAGCGCCACAGTCGTTGAAACAATCCGTCACATCCCATGTATCGTCCGATAGACAAACACCCAGGTCCAGTCCCACGCAAAGGGTCTGGCCGGACGCGACCGGCTCCCTGTTGGCACCGATACACGAAGTACCGGCATCCCTGCACCTTCCTGCTCCGAACGGATCGAGACCACAAACACCAGAATCGCACTCAGCACCGGACGAACAATCTTTTCCCTGAGCGCCCGCCGGCAGTAACGATTTGGTAACACGAAAATTATCTACGAAAATATTGTTTCCACCACCGTCCGCCCTTGCCCTAAGCGCGACCCTCACACTGGAACGATCAGTAAAATAGCCGATGGGAACCACCTTCTCCTGCCAACCAACGGCACCGTTCGTGTACCGGTAATATGTCTGCAAGGAGAAGTACTTATCGCCGCCATCTATGGACATCTGGAGACGGACCAGGTCATCATCCGAGGATTGTCCCGAGTCCCTGAACATCCAGAAACGAATCTCTGCCACCTCTGCCCCGGTGAGATCCAAGTCGGGTGAACGAATCCTGGATTCGTCTCCGCTGTCTGCATAATAGGAATTGAACCTGGCCATGCCGGAACCTTCCTGCGGACTACAGGAAGGATCGGAACCAGAAGAGACGGAGGACCAGCCGACATTGGGAGTTTGGTCACTGTCGTACGTCGTCTCCACCCATGGGCTGATGCCATCGTTGAAATCCTGTACATGAACTGTTTGAGCCAAGCCCACCCCGGGACAAAGCAGGTACAAAAAAAATAATATTCGCCAAACGGGGAAAAAACTTTTCATGACCAACCCCAAAAAAGGTGTTTCAAAATGCGGGTCGAGACCAGTTGAAAAGCCTACATTTCTGTACACCAGCTTGATATACCTGAATCTAACGCGGGAAGGAAAAGCACGTCAAGAACGTGCTATTTCTTCGACTTTCGGGATTTTTGCTTTGCATAGCCTTCGATGTTTCTCTGCCTGGTCCTCGATACGGCGAGGGCTCTGTCCGGCACGTCCCTGGTAACAGTAGTGCCGGCTCCCACGTATGCACCTTTTCCCACTTTCACCGGGGCCACCAACTGTGTATCTGAGCCGATGAATGCTCCATCGCCTATTGTGGTGGGGTGCTTGTGTACTCCATCATAGTTGCAGGTAATGGTCCCGGCCCCCACGTTTACCTCGTCACCTATCTCGGCATCACCCAGGTAGGACAGGTGGGATGCTTTGGATCCATTACCCAAGCGCGTTTTTTTGGTCTCCACGAAGTTTCCTACCTTCGTATCCGTACCGAGAACCGTACCTGGTCTCAATCGAGCGAAAGGACCGACCTGTGAACCCCTACCCACCTTGCACTGCTGCAGGACGGAGTAGGCCTTGATCTCGACACCAGGAGAGATGGAAGAATCAGAGATAACGGCGCCTGGTCCAATTACGCAGCCCTTGCCCACCTTCACCTTTCCATAAAAATGACACCCGGGCAGTATCACCGAGTCCCTGCCTACCTTCACATCCGGGCCCACCCAAGTGGTAAAAGGATCTGCAACCGTGACCCCTGAGGACATGAGCGCCCGAAGCAGCCTGAGGTTCATGGCTCGTTGGACCATCGCCAGTTCCAGCCTGTCATTTACCCCCATGACCGACTCAGGCTCCACCTCCATGCCCACTGCCATCTTGCCGGCCGCGACACACATCTCAACGAGATCCGTAAGATAATATTCACCCTGGGCATTGGATCGGCCTACTGAGTCCAATGCCTCGAACACCCAAGGCATGTCCATGGCATATATACCAGTGTTGATCTCTGATATTCGTCTCTGAACCCTCGTGGCGTCTGAAAACTCTACTATCTTTTGAACCTGGCCATTGGGGTCTCTTACCACACGTCCATAGCTCCTTGGATCTTGAAGCCTGCATGTCAAAAAGGCTAAGGTGGATTTCTTGCCGGCTCGTTCGAGGATAGACAGATCCCTCGTGGTCAGCAAGGGCATGTCTCCATACAACACCACCAGCTTGCCCCTTTTGCGGCCGATGGCCTGCTTTGCCATGGCCACGGCGTGGCCCGTCCCCAAGGCCGGGCGTTGCAATAAGAACCGAACCCTGGAGCCGTAACTGCTTTTCAACTCCCGCTGAACCTGCTCGGACTGATATCCCACCACCACGACTATGGGATCGTAGCCACGCCTTATGGCCAAACGCACAGGGTAGTGGATCATGGGCTGGCCGCACACGTGGTGTAGTAACTTGACCTTGTCCGATTTCATGCGCTTGGATTTTCCAGCAGCAAGAATAACGCATGCTGTTTTCATGACATCTCCTGTGGAGTTCGAGCAATTGACAACAATCCAAATACCTTGTTTGAAGCCGAGAGTCCAGGCCAAGATGCTGCAAGTTGAAACCACATCGGGAATCTGCCAATGTTTCTGCATGTCAAAACCCATCCTCATCTCCTTGTTGCTCATGGTCCCAGGACAGAGCCTTGCGCAGGAAGGATTCGAGGCGGACCTGATGCAGCCATGCCTGGCAGGTCCCGGACTCGCCCATGCTTGCTATCCCGGAGCACAAGGCAATGGACTGGTTTTCGCAACGTCCGTCAACTGGGCCCACCACCTTCTGAAACTACACGACGATGAAAACGATACACCCGGCACATGGTTGGTTGAAGACAGGGTGACTGTGAGCACAGCCATGGGATTTCGCTATGAGAGCGGATTCAGGTTTTCCATTGGTCTAGATTGGATCGCACGTCAACAGGGACAACAAACTGACGGAGTGGGTGCTCCCATGGACATGGCAACAGGCATGGGCAAAAGTTGGATACAGTCCAGTGTCGACCTGCTCAGACATCCCAATATAAACGTGAGCATGGAGACAGGCCTGGTTTTTCCTTCTCCCAATCCATCGATTCTGGCGGCTCCTGGGCGTGTAAGATGGAAGATGGGCCTGAGAGCTTCATTGAACTTTTGGTTGCTGCACCCGCTTTTGGCCGTGGGCGTGAGGTTCGGTGAAAACCAGAACTTCAGCGACATTACCAGGGACAATAGCATCTACTGGGATACGGCCATTGAAGTCACGAAATCCAGCTGGATGTGGGGGGTGTTCGTGGAGGCATTCGGCATCACGAGGATGAGCACACCTTTTTCATCCAGGGCCAACGACTACTCAGAGGCCCTCGCCGGTGCCAGGATAAGACTACTGGATGACCTGGAGATCGTCGTTGGAGCATCCATGGGTATTCGTGGCCCAGGAGCACCGCTGATTCGCCCCATGGCCGTTTTTAGAATTTTTCCCGAAAAAATCACCTTGGAAAACGAATAGATCGGATATAATCTCGTCAAATCTCATTGTGATTTGATTTTATTCCATATCAGGAGGATGCCCATGCTCGATGCAAGAAAAACCGCAGGACTACCCATGGCCGTGGCCTTAGTGCTCAGTGCTTCCATGGCCTTGGCTATGACTCCCCGCCAAATTTACAAGACAAAAGCTCCAGGGGTGGTTTTGATCGTGGCATCTGAAAAAAATGCCGCCTCGGCTTCGGCCGGCACCGGATCCATCATTCAAGCCGATGGAACCATCATCACGAACTGTCACGTAATATTCGACACCAGTACCGATACTCCCTTCGAATCCATACATGTCTTTCTCAAGCCTAAGAGGGTAACAGGGGACATGAACAAGGATCTGTCCAGACATTTTGCAGGAAAAGTGATCGCCTACGACAAGAACCTGGATTTGGCCCTGGTGAAAATGATCAAACCGCCTGCGAACCTCACAGTCATAACCCTTGGAAATCCCGGCCAACTAGGCCCAGGCGACGAGACCATCGCTATCGGTCATCCCGAACAGGGTGGTCTGTGGACCATCACCAGGGGAGTGATCGGAGCCGAGATTGACAACTTCAAGGGCGTCCGTGGAAAAGACGTCTTTCAGATGGACACGAGCTTGAACAGGGGCAACTCAGGAGGCCCATTGTTCGACATACGTGGATACCAGGTGGGAGTCAACACGGCCATCGCACGCAAAGGAGCAAACGGTATCGCCATCACGGGCGTGAACTTCGCACTCAAGGCATCGGTGGTAAAAAAATGGGCGGCATCACAAAAAGTTCTATTGGCTTACGGCACCCAACCCCTCGAACCAGAGACACGAGTTGCCGTGGCTCAAAACACGACCCAACCGAAAGATGACACCAAGCAGACCACCAAGGCAGCGACTCCAATTCACGATAACGACACGGGCACCAATAAGCAGGTCTTTTCGGATCCTTCAGGACACGGTTCCATCACGCTGGAGGGATCGTCACCTGATGATGAAGGAGAAGAATACGTATCGAGAACGACCAACACCAAGTCGCCTTCTGTAAAAACCACCCACAAGACCACCAAGTCCCGCAGACCTATAAAATTCAATCGTTACTATAGGACCCGTCCCAGGCCTTACACCTTTCACAAGTTGCTGAGCGCCGTGGACAAGGTCCGGGTAAACGCCCAGGACGCATTCGATGACCTAGAGCGGGAAATGCGCAAGCACGGACATTGATCCACGAGGTGTGTGTCAAATCTATTTGTTCTGGAAGTCGGGTTTTCGTTTTTCTAAAAACGCAGTTGTTCCTTCTGCCTTGTCCGCGGTAGCGCAGCACAACCCGAACAAGTTCGCCTCCAGGTTCAGACCTTGAGCCAAGCTCCCCGCAAGCCCCCTGTGTACCGCTTGCATACAGTAACCCACTATTGGGGCGCTCTTGGAAGCTATCTTCCTTGCCATGCTCTTTGCTTCATCCAGAAGCTTTTCTGGATCTATGACCCGGTTGACGAGCCCCATGGCCATGGCCTGTTGTGCGTCTATCTGATCACCTGTGAGTACCAATTCCATGCAGCGACCCTCACCTATCAACCTTGCCAGCCTCTGTGTTCCACCAAAACCAGGTATCACGCCCAGGTTGATCTCCGGCTGTCCCAGTCTGGCATTTGAAGATGCCAACCTTATGTGACAAGCCATGGAAATTTCGCACCCTCCACCAAGAGCGAATCCGTTGATGGCGGCGATAACGGGTTTTCCGAGGTTTTCGATCTGGTCCAAAACCCTTTGACCCCTGGAAGCGAACTCCGCACCCTCGGCAGGACCCAGCGTAGACAGGAGGTTGATATCCGCCCCGGCGATAAACGCCTTGTCTCCCGCACCGGTCAGGACCACAGCACGGATCTCGTTATCTCCTTTTATTTCATAAAAAGCACATTCAAGTTCGTCAAGGGTCTCCGCGTTCAGGGCATTGAGCACCTTGGGTCTATTCAATACCACAATGGCTATGGGTGGGTCCTTTTCCAAAATGATGTTCTTGAACTCGGTCATCTCTTCCTCCTTGCGAAAATAAATCTGCCGTAAACAGCACACCAATCCGAATTCATTCAAAAGATCCATCTATTGATTTCACATCCATCTTTTTGTAACCATGAGGAACGACGAACAACCCATCTGCAGGCTCGCGGTCGATGGAGGTGACCTCTGTACTGGTCACCAGGTGCTGGCCAAACACGATTTGCTCTACGCGCACACTGATTGGCAAACCATCCAGATTAGCAGCTATCTTACCCAGGTCGCCCATGGCCGAAAGCAGACCCATTTTTTCCATCAGTTCGAACCATTCCTTGAAATCCACCCCAGAATCCTGTGTGACCCAAAGCTCTCCATTCGAAGGGATCTTTCCTTTCTGCGTAAAAGTATACAGTCGACACGTCCAGGATCGGATGGTCTTTACCTTATCGGTCTTCACGAGAGAGGGCTTTTGGGATGGGTCGCCGAAGCCCAGGGCACCCAGGCGCACCTTTACGAGCTTACGGTAGTCCACCAGGTGCATCTGGACATACTGATGCTCATTTGACGGAATGAGATATATTTCTCCCTCATTCACGTCAAATATGGCCACCGTGGTGTACTTGTCATAAGTCGTCTCGTTGCGAACAGCGGTCTTTGTAAAACAGATACGCTGGGTCCCGGCTATTGAAGGCTGCCCCTTTGAGAGCTCCCGACTCACCTCCTGGTGAATGCAAGTGGCGCTCTGCTGGGCTAGGGCCACACCGGAGCCCATGAACAACACGAAAGCAAACAAAAATAACATCCAATACCTGGTCACCTCATCACCTCCATCCGATCGAACCGCGCCAACCGTACCAGGACGCCTCGCATCGGTCAATCACCACCATGACCATCGAACTCTGCCCAATTGTAAAATAATTTGCTATATTGTTTTCCTGGACGTCACGGGAGATTTTTCATGATCGTAACAAGGTTGACCATGATTTCAGTTTTTTTGTTTGGCTTTTTATTGTCTTCGAACGCCATGGCGGTTCAAGGAGGTGTGCTCTACACCAGGGGAACGGAACTGGGTGGAACAGGAACTCTGCGCCTGGTGGAATTGGGGGGCGACACAGTCGACCTGGATAACAACGTACAGGCTGCGGTCTTTTCTCCGGACGGAAGAAGGATAATCTACGCCCACTGGAATGGATCCAACTGGGAACTGATTCGTATCGCCAGGGACGGATCCGGTAAAACCACCCTTGCATCAGGCCTGGGTCAATACATCAGCCTTTCGTGGCGTGATCCGAACAGGGTGATATTCACTCAGAATCGTGCACAGCAGCTTTGGGAAATAAATCCAGACACGGGACAAGTGAGCGTATTCTACAACACCTCAGCTGGAAACGACTTCTGGACCGTAAGCGTATCCACCGATCTGACCCGCATGACATTCTACTCCCGCTCTGTGACCAGGGGGATATGGCAAGCTGATATTCCAAACCACATAGAGGTTTTCGTAGATCCTGGATGTGGTAATGCCATGTCCCCTGATGGATCCAAGACCACAAACAACCTAGACACCCACCAGGATATGTACATAAGAAACTGGGACAGAAGCATTTACAAAAGTATCAGTATCGCCAGCACCGGGGAATACTGGAACGACCAAAGATGGAGCAGGAACTCCAACGAATGGATAATTTACTCTCGCGGACCTGAGTTTTACCTACAGGGATATTCCAACGTATACCTTCGAAACATCGAGACGGATGAAGAGATACGTATAACCAATGGTTCCCACGATACCCATAGGGATTTCTGGGTTGGAACACTAGCTCAAGATCCCGTAATAACCCTGAATCCCACCTCCCTAACCTTCCAGGCCGAAGAACAGGGTACCAATCCAGACCCACAGGACGTCACCATTGGAAACAGCGGCGACGGCGTTTTGGACAGCATCACAACGAACCAAGACGCATCCTGGCTTACCATGACCAAAAACGGCACGGGAAATTCTCAAGTTCTCACAAATCACGTCGACATCACCGGGCTGACTCCCGGAACATACGTCGCCACGGTCACTGTGTCAGCGCCGAACGCACCACAAAGCGCATCCTATTCGGTCACCTTGACCATAACAACCAAGCAGCAAGAGGATAACAAGGCGCCCATTGTGGACGCGGGACCGGACCAGACAGTGAAATTCGGACAAACCGTAAGCCTGGACGGTACTGTCTCGGACGATGGTCTACCAACCGGAGGCACCCTGAACATCCAATGGACCAAGACCTCCGGTCCAGGGCTCGTGACCTTCGTAAACCCCAATGAAGGCCTTACTGATGTAACCCTGGCCCTGGACGGGACTTATGTGCTGACCCTTACTGCCAACGATGGAGAGTTGGAAGCCAGCGACGACGTGACCATTACGGTCCAGCCTGGTGACGAGCCCAGTATTTCGCTCCTTTCGCCCAATGGAGACGAAAAATGGGAGGTGGGTTCCAAACAGCACATCAAGTGGAGTGCCACAGTGGTAAGTGACGTTACCATAAGGTATTCGCTGGACAATGGACAGACATGGAATATGATTTCATCGTCTACGGACAACAACTCACCTGATTGGCTCGACTATGAATGGACAGTGCCTGATACGCCCACCGACCAGGCACTGATCAGGATATCCGATTACTTCGAAGAGAGCCTCGGAGATCAATCAGATACGGTATTCAGTATTTGCAGCACGGGAAACTGTAAAAGCTCTGGCTCTGACGCAGGCACTAATCCCGACAGCGATCTCGAGCTGCTCGGCGGATGCTCCTGTGCATCCACTGGTCATCACGCACCCTTGTTTTGGTTGTTTTTGGGATTGTTTCTGGCGGCTCACGGCAGGAAAAACTCAGATTAGTATTTACGGTCGCCTTTCAGTCACAGCACGTTCCAGGAGCCAATCGCGAAGAATACCGTTGCACATAATCCCTGATTATTCCAGGCAACATATCGGCCAGGGCGTCTTCGGGTCTCCATCCCAACAGCCTCACCGCCTTGGAAATATCAGGAACACGCTCCTTTGTGTCCTCATAACCTTGACCATAGAAATCCTGGGCCGAGACACTGAGCAGCCCATGGGTGAAAGGTTTTTGGGTAACGTTCTCAAACGATGAAATCATCATGTTGGCAAGCCGTTCGATGGAGACATCGTTTTCTGGATTACCCACGTTGAAAATTTTCCCTTTTGATTTTTTTCTCTTTTGAATCACCAGCAGGACAGCTTTGACAAAGTCTGCAACAGACATAAAACATCTTCGGCTTCTGCCTCCATCCACGAGGGGCAATGGCTTGCCCTTGAGCAACGCATTCATGAAATTGGCCAGTACCCTCGGAACTCCGTCTCCGTCAACTCCAGGTATGAAATCCATGCGCGGACCTATGACGTTGAAAGGCCTGATTATGGAAAACTCCAGACCGTGGTGATTACCGTGGGCCCAAATCAATCTCTCCAGTAGTTGCTTAGCCGTGGCGTAGCACCACCTTTCCTTGTGGATGGGCCCCATAATCAAGTCGGTTGTCTCCTCGCTCATCACACCCGCGCGAGTGCCAGGCTCAGGGTGTGTTTTTCCATACACCTCGCAGGTGGAAAAATGGATCAGCCTGCGATGGCGTTCCGTACACAGCTGCACCAACGGAACGAGGTGGGTAAAGCTTGCGTGAATCACCTCGGCAGGCATGGTATTGTATTGGGAGGGATTGCACAGGGCCGTGGTGGACACGATGGTGTCACAATGTTCAACAATCTTTTCCATCACTCCAGGCGCTGAGACATCTGCCTCGATGATTTCGAGGCGTGCAGATCGTGCATCTAGTTTTTCGAATTCAAGGTCAACCGCCTGCACAAAAAAAGGCGTCTCTTCCAGAAGAGTTGAGACCAGGTGTGAACCGAGAAAGCCCCCTCCACCCAAAACACCGATTCGCAGATTTTCAGAGCACATCCTTCACCTCTCCAGCGAACCCAGATGAAGTGGAAAACAACGCCTAAAACCTTCATCCACGCCCACCGGATCATAACCCAAATCGAAAAACGCACTGCTGCGATCCAGGTTGGCATCTTGAGTCAATCCGGCTATGGCGCTGAGAGTAAAAGGAGGGTCGTCCATGAACAAATCCATGATACGCGCTGCAAGTTTGCACAACCAGACGGGAATAGGCACAAATGGCTTTTCCCCACCATGATGCTTCAACATGAGCTTTGCCAGGTCCCTTATGGATATCTCCTGGCCACCGGAAAAATTGTACTCCTTGTCGTATGCCTTTTGGTTTGCGGCAAGGTCGAGCAATCCATTCATGATGTCATCCACATGTACCGGGTTCTTCATGGCCCTGCCCGGGCCCACGAACGGAACCACGGGAAACATCTTCAGGTATTTCAAAAACAATAAAAACTCCTGACCTCCATCCGTATCATAAACCAGGGTTGGACGCACGATGGTGTATTTCATAGTTTTGCAAGCTCTAACCATGTTCTCGCAGCGGATCTTGGAACGTGAGTAAGGGGTGGTGTTTGGATAAACCACGGATGCGGAAGATACATGAATGAACTGCTCCACACCGGAATCTTTTGAAGCCTGCAACACGCATCTTGTGCCACCAACGTTGATTCTCTCATATGCAGACACATCAGGGCTAAGGATGACGGCAGCCAAGTGATAGACGATATCCACTCCTGAAAATATGCCATCGAGGGATTCCGGTTTGGTGATGTCACCCTCAAGCACTTCGCAATCAAGCCCATCCAGCCTATGGCGCAACGGGTCTCCAGGCAGCACCAGGCCCCGTACACCAAACCCCCTGCTTACCAAGCCTTGTACCAATTTCGACCCCATGGCGCCTGCGGCACCTGTCACCAAGACCGTTTTCAAATCAGTCATCTCCATAGAAAAAAAGCCGTCAATGAATAACACAACTTTACAGACCCCATCAATGCCCCGGTTATCCCTCCCGGGATTATCCTATCACGTACTGAGCCGACGAAAATCGGCTGACTCGATTTGACCATATTGCTTGATTCCCTCGGTCTCCATGGCTACCATGCACACATTGTGTTGTCGGTCTTGTTCCAGCCAAATACGCTTGGCTTCACACCGGCTGTCATCAACGTCAGAACTGGAGGATTGTCATGCTGTCTCCTATCCACTGGAACAACGGGAACATCAGAATAATTGAGCAAACCCTTTTGCCCACCGAGGAACTATGGGTGGAACTTTCCACTGTGGACGAGGTGGCGGACGCCATACGTCGTTTGGCCATAAGGGGCGCACCGGAGATCGGGGTGGCAGCGGCCATGGGTTGCGCTTTGGCTGCTTTTAGATATTCCGGCTCGGATCCTGAAGATATGATCACACAGGTACGTGACGCGGCCCAAGTTCTCGCAGGCACCAGGCCAACGGCTGTAAACCTCTTCTGGGCCTTGGAGCGCATGAAAAAACGCCTGGCATCGCTGGAAGGAGCAGGTCTGAATACCATAAGAGAAGACCTGCTGGCAGAAGCGCAGGCCATACGGGAACAGGACCTGGAATTCTGCCAGGCCATTGGACACCATGGTGCAGAACTCTTTCCTGACCCGGTGACAGTGATCACTCACTGTAATGCCGGTGCCCTGGCAACCGCCGGTTATGGTACAGCCTTGGGAGTCATAAGGGCGGCAAAAGAGTCGGGCAAAGAAATCCGGGTGTTTGCGGATGAGACCAGGCCCCTGCTCCAGGGCGCAAGGTTGACCACCTGGGAGTTGATGAAAGACAACATCGACGTCACGCTCATATGCGACAATGCCGCAGGTCATGTAATGAGACAGGGCCTTGTCCATGCCTGCGTGGTAGGTGCTGACAGGATTGCAGCGAACGGAGACACGGCAAACAAGATCGGCACTTACTCCCTTGCCGTGCTCGCCAGGAGACACGGTATTCCATTTTACGTTGCCGCTCCCAGTTCAACGGTGGATTTCAGCCTGAAGACAGGAGACGAGATCCCCATCGAGCAACGAGCTTCCATGGAGGTGACAGCTTTGGGCGGTGCTGCCATAGCGCCTGATGGAGTCCAGGTCTTCAATCCGGCTTTCGATGTGACCCCGGCCAGCCTCATCACAGCGATCATTACGGAACGGGGGGTGGTAAAAGGCCAACCCCTTGGCCCTGGCCTTCGTAACTTACTGTCCAAGTAAGATATTTTTCTTTTGAGAGTGATTAATGGCAAAATTTATAAAACATTTTTATAAGAAAGCCCCATATCCTGACCTTGATGAACATAAACAAAGAAAAGCAAGCAGAAGCAATGAATTGCCTTGACAAGCCCAAGAAATTTACCTATTCTCCACCACCCCTGGATTTTGAAACCGGGATTTCAAAATAACGAGGAGTATTAGGTATGTATGCAGTGGTGAGAACAGGTGGAAAGCAATATCGGGTATCTAAGGGCGACAAAGTAAACATCGAAAAGCTACCCGGTGCGGTTGGTGATGAGATCACCTTTGACGATGTTCTGATGATCGGTGGAACCGAGGATATAATGGTCGGTACCCCCAGGGTACAAGGAGCAAAGGTTGCGGCCAGGATCCTCGCGCACGATCGCACCAAGAAGGTGACCGTATTCAAATTCAAACGACGTAAGGGATATCAGAAAAAGCAGGGCCACAGACAAAATTATACCCGCGTCGAAATAACTGATATTCAGGCATCCAACGCCTGAGGATTAGACGGGAGACCCAGCCATGGCGCATAAAAAGGGACAGGGCGCAACCCGTAACGGTCGCGACAGCAAAGGACAAAGGCGTGGAGTGAAGCTCTTTGGTGGACAAAGAGTAAAAGCCGGAAACATCCTGGTCAGGCAGTTGGGGACAAGAATCTACCCAGGCAGAAACGTTGGAATGGGACGGGACTACACCCTCTTCGCACTGATCGACGGCACTGTACAGTACGGTCGCAAGGGCCGGGACAAGAAACAGGCATGGATCGAGCCTATCGCCGAGTAATATCTCGGCTTTGAGTGATATCTTATGGCCGCGGCACCGTGCCGTGGCTTTTTTTATATGACTAAACGGCAAGGGTCAGCCCATGAACTTCGTGGATGAGGTGGAGATCGATGTTCAATCCGGTCGAGGGGGAGACGGATGCGTGTCTTTCAGACGAGAAAGGTTCAGACCCAGGGGAGGACCTGACGGGGGAGACGGGGGCAAGGGAGGGAGCGTTATCCTGCAAGCAGATAGCGGCTTGAGTACCTTGTTGGACCAGAGATATACAAAAATATACCGGGCTAAAAACGGTCAACCAGGACTTGGTAGTGATAAGTTTGGGGCCAGCGCAGAGGATATCATTATCAAAGTACCAGTGGGCACCCTGGTCTTTGAAGCACAAACAGACGAATTACTCGCTGACCTGGACACGCCTGGCGCCAATATCGTCGTTGCCAGGGGTGGTGATGGAGGCAAGGGAAATCTGCACTTCAAAAGCTCCGTAAATCGCTCCCCACGAAAGGCGGAACCGGGCGAACCAGGCGAGAAGCTGCGTCTCAGACTCGAACTCAAACTTCTGGCGGATGTGGGAGTCGTGGGGTATCCCAACACTGGTAAGTCATCACTGGTGGCAAGGTTGAGCCGGGCTCGTCCGAAGATTGCCGACTATCCCTTTACCACTCTTGCGCCAACCCTTGGTGTGGTCGGCCTGGGTGACGAGTCTTCTTTCGTTATGGCGGATGTTCCAGGCCTCATAGAGGGAGCTTCGGATGGACTTGGCCTGGGACACAGGTTCTTGAGGCACGTAGAACGATGTAAGGTACTGATTCACTTGATCACCTGGGAGCCTGGTGACCCGGATGGACCAAGTCCTATGATAAAAAGACTGGACATCCTGGAAAATGAAATGAAACGCTACGATCCAGCCATGGCCGCCAAGCCCAGGATCATTGGAATTTCCAAACTAGACCTGCCGGAAGTGCGACAGCATTCTGAAGATCTCGTAAATATTCTCAAAGACAGAGGTCACGACGTGGTAATGTTTTCATCTGCCACTGGTGAGAATCTCGATGGTCTGCTCAGGGCCATATCCCAAAAACTCTAGGGAACAGTTGGCTCAGAGAGTTGTGGTCACCTTTTCAAGACCACGTGGCTTATCCAGGGGACAGCCTTTTGCCCAGGCCAGGTGTCGTGCAAACAGTTGTCCTGGAACGACCGACACCACCGGACTGAGCCACTCGGCGACACCTGCTGGAATGGGCAATGGTGTTTGAGCCCATCTCAACAACCGCCTGCTGTCGGATATGATCATCATTTCTGCATTTCGTTGGCGCAAAGTCACAGCAAGGGCCTTGAGGTCTGCGAAAGTCTTTCCCGTTGGAGCGACGAGGATCACTGGAAATCCATCCTGGACAACAGCAATAGGACCGTGTCTGAAGTCGGCACTGGATGATGGCTCGGCTGCAACATAAGCCAACTCCTTGAGCTTCAAAGACAGCTCGAAGGCCGTACAGTAATTGAACCCCCTTCCAATGACAGCCAGCCTTTGTGCATAACGGTAACGTTGCGCGCCTTTCTCCATGGGTTGGGATATGCGAATGGTATCATGTAAGACTCCCGGCAATCTCTCCAGAGAGGACCAAAGCTTGGGGCTCCTCCCGAGGGCCACGCTCAACATGGCCATGGCCATTAGTTCGGCAGTATAAGTCTTTGTTGCCGCCACGGACCTCTCAACGCCTGCGTGCAGAGGAAAGACATAGTCGGCATCCGTCACGAGAGGGGAATCAGGTCGATTGGTAACCACCACTGTGAGCGCGCCCTGTCTCGATGCCTCCGAGACGACCTGACGAAGATCCTCCGATTCTCCCGACTGTGATATGGCAAGCACCAGGTGGTCTTTGAGTATGGGAGGTCTTTTGTACATCGTGAAAATAGAAGGGGCGGCCAATGCCGCCACCATGCGGTTTTTCGCGCCGAAAAGATACTTTGCATATATTCCCGCATTATCCGACGATCCCCTCGCCACAATAAAAACGTTTCTAATACTGGTTTTTTTCAAGTACCTGGCGAACTTTTCGACCCGTTTTCTTTCCTTTTCCAAAAGTGAATTCAACACTTTTGGCTGCGATGAAATCTCGTTATCCAACATGGCCATGAATCCTACTCCTGACACACAAATTGCCATATTATCCCATACGGGATGAAATCATGCTCATGCAGCACGTCCAATGGTGCTACAAACCCTTTCCACTTCAGCCTGCGTCAAAGAAGCATGCATGGGGAGAAAAAGAGCCGTCTTTGCCAACAATTCAGAGATAGGCAATGAACCACGAATAGCATTCTTGTATGGTGTATGCATGTGTACCGGTTTTATGCCGGGTTGACACTGAATTGCATGTTTTCGAAGAGCATCTACCAAGTCGTCCCTGCTCACCGGTCCTTGCTCGTCGACCTGTACAACATATGACTGGAATACTCGCCCGTGGTCTCGACTCGGCAAACCGATCCAATCCAGATTGCCCAAGCCCTGTTCATACCAACTCGCCACCCGACGTCTGGCCTGGATGAATTCATCCAGCCTTCGTAACTGAACTCGCCCAAGTGCCGCGGACATCTCGGTCATACGAAGATTATATCCTGGTTCCAGTATGCCCTTGGGGCCATATCCATGCTGCCTCAATGATCTTATCCTGGCGGCCAAGCTGGTATCACTAGTGGTGATCATGCCACCCTCTCCGGTGGTTATCAGCTTTCGAGGATGAAATGAAAAACAGGTAGCGACTCCAGGACCTGCTCCCACTAATCCCTGCTCAGTGCGAGTGCCCAGTGCGCACGCAGCATCCTCCAAAAGACGAACCCCGGGAGCCTTCTTAGCCAGGCTCGCCAGATCCGCTGCCAGTCCATATTGGTGAACAGGCACGACCAGGGATGTTTTTTTTGACAAAACTTGTGATACGGACAGGGGATCAAGGTTCATGGTATCAGGCTGAACATCTGCCAATACCACCTTGGCGTTGGCAAGAGATACGGCGTTGGCAGTTGCTATAAAGGTATATGAAGGAATTATCACCTCGTCTCCATGGTCCAGGCCAAGAGCCTTTATTGTCAACAACAAAGCCGCCGTACCTGATGAAACGGCCACAGCGTGCTTGGCTCCGACCGAATCAGCGAATTCGCTTTCAAAGGCTTCACATTCAGGACCCTGAACGAGAACACCGGATCGGATCACCTCAAGACAGGCGGCCTCTTCAGTTTTTCCCAAGTCAGGCCGACTCAGAAAAACGGTTTGAAAACTCTTACAAGACACTGGTCACCAGATGGACTCTGGTACGTAGATAATGTCCCCAGGTTGCAAAAAGAAATTTTTTGCCTCTCCCCGAGCAATGGACTCCACAGGAATTGGATATTTTTTCTCTTCACCATCCACCAAACGAGTAACATTGGTGTTGTCCTTGGCCGCCATCTTGGTAAAGCCGCCAGCCATGCTAACAGCCTGAATGACGCTCATACCATCTTCGTACTTGAAAGTGCCTGGCTTCGTTACCTGGCCAAACACGGAAATCTTCTTCGAGTTGTATTCCTTGATGAACAAACTGACCTGCGGATCCCTCAGGTAATTTTTCTTGAGCCTTTGCTCGATCAAGGCAGCGGCATCAGAGCTGGTAAGGCCGCTTACCTCCAGCAACCCAACCAGGGGAAAATCTATGGTACCTGAAGATGCAACCCTATAGACGCCGGAAAGATCCTTTTCATCAAACACCTTGATTTCCAGCAAGTCTCCAGGTCCCAAAGTCGAAGCGGGAGCGAATTTACGAATCGGCGGTTGTGGTGTTTTAGGAGTTTGCGCCCACCAGCAAGAGGATGAAAATGCCAGAATCATGATTAATACGTAATTCCTCATCATGACTCACCTGCCATGTCTCTGCCCGGCAACCTCTGTGGATGCGGACTAATAATCAAGCCCTATTCGAAAAGCGATAACGTGCTTATTGTAGTCTACGCCACCAGCTCCTGCAAGAGGTTGCTGAAAATCTGAAATCAAAACCTGGAACTGGTAATCCAGCCCCAGCATGAACCAATCCAGTATGTGGTACTGGAAGGAAGCGCCACCGCTGAGAAAATAATCGAACCTATCACCCGTGTCCACCTGGATCGATTTGCCGTAACCCAGCATATCGAAGCCTACGTCAGCAGCTAGTGAAAATCTTCCGGCTATCTGTTGATTGAAACGCAGGTAGAACCGATCCTGACCGAAGTAGGCAAACAAAACCACCGGCTGGAAGTTTCTCGAGTATCCAAACTGCAACTGGGTGGTAGCCGCCCGGTAGGAAAATTCGGCCTGGCCTATGACAGAGCGATAGTCACTACCACTGTATGCACTTCCATCGGACATGACCGCATCACCCATCAGCGAATCTCCATAACCAGCTTTGACGACCAATGAAATGGAAGGAGAGATCTGTCCGATCAGTCCAAGGGTGACTCGTATGGCATTGATATCCGGGTTGCCTATGCTGTTGGAGTCATATTTATATGGATAACGTCTTAAGTCCGAATCAAAATCCAAAGACAATGCGGTTTTTGGAAGGAACTTCCATTTCCCCGAAAAATAAACCCTGTGGGCATAATTAGATAGGGCCTTGGTGTTGATGGCACCGTTGTCATCGAACCAGTCCAGGTAGAACCCATAGGCAAGGTCGAACATCAATGCACCACCGCCTGGTTTGATTTGGAACTGGGCCTTTATCTCGTTATCAGTCCTGTCGAACCTGCTTGCCAGTGCCGTGTAGCGGGGATCTCCGGACCTGGAAAAGGTATCGATTATAAAGAAGCTGAATTGGCCTTTGGGATTGAACCCCAGGCGCAGGTCCGCATCTCCACTGACTGTACTCAAGTTGCTCGTGGCTGAATTATCCAATCCAAAGTAATAATCGTATCCCACCTTGCCATTGAGATCGAAAGAGACAGAATCAGACGGAAACTCCAGCCCTATGACAGGCCTGGTCCTGAGCACGAGGTCGAAAGCCTTGCTCTGGGAGCTACTGGGAAAATATCCGGGGTTGGAATCGAACATGAAATCGAGATCGATTCCGAAATGCATTCGACCGGAACCGGCTTTAATCCCATTGCCGCGACCAAAGGCCGTAGCCGCAGTGAATAAGAAAAGAGCCACCGAAATGGTAATGTATTTTGATAATGCGCCGCTTTTAGTAATATTCATCGTTGCAACCGTGGACCGGCGCTCTGCTCCCGGGCCTTCCCATTTTGTTCGTTCCAATGCCTAGACTATAAAGCTTAACTGTTCTAGCAGAAAAAACCCTTCCCGATCAAATTTTTTTTTACTGATATGGACTTGCCGCCGGAGGGCGTACTACCGGCGTATCCGGCAAATCCACCTTCGTTGGATCCTGGTCAGGGACCAAATTGTCGTCAACCTCCACCTCGACGGTTGTTTTTCCAACGGCAAAAGCCAACTCTCCCACACACTGCTCTGCCTCGGTCTTGAGGATCTTGATCTTCTGGTGGGAGATGGAAATCTTGTGAAACTCGTGGGTGGCCGTGTCTTTTTCACCTTTGGCCACCGACTCCTGCAAGGTTATGTCAGCCTGTTCAGAAATCCGGATAAGCCCCTTGATGCTTGTGAGTTTTTCATTTACGCAATTTACCTTGATCACATCTTTTTCATCCCTTGCGTTTTTCAAAATTCCCAAGACATTGCTGAGCACACCCTTCATTTCCGATAGGTAATTCGTTGCCAATTCAAGTTTGCGCTGGTCAGAAAGCTTTGATGCTTTTTCATAGTCATCGGATCCCTTGGCTCCCTTGCCTTGGGCATGGCCAAAAGAGGCCAGCAAAAATACTCCTACGGCAATGGAAAAAAACAATTTCATTCCATGTAACATGCCAACTCCTCCCAAAAAACTCATCCCAACAAAGAATCCGTATCACAAAACAGATATTACATTCCTCACGGCGCAGCAACCAAAACCTCTTCACTTTCAGCAGCAGGTCCGGCCAGCACCCCATCAAAAGCAACCGCTCTACATTGCCATATATCATCAGTCTTGGTCAAGCGAACAGGCACTCTATCCGTCTCAGGAGCAAATCTCTGTTTCACGCCATCTTTGAACCATGTAAATCTGTAATGGACCTTGTCTCCATCGGGATCCTTTGCCGGTTTTTCAATCAAGCATCTCAACTCCTGGTTTGCTCTAGGCGAAGGCGGCACCAGACGCACCACTGGTTTGTCAGGTGCTGCGTTTCCAATCCTGACCAGATCAACTCCTGGTTTTCCCCATAATTCACCATCAAAAGCCTGGGCAACACATTCCCACAACTGACCTTTCCTGGTATATTTTGCGTCCAGACGATAGTCGCTGGAAACAGGTTTGAGCTTGGTCAAATCCTGGCCCTTTTTCTTCACCTGGTACCATTTGTATCTGTATTTCAATATGTCCCCGTCCGGATCCATCGTGGCAACTGACAACCGACACCTAAGGTCATCCGAAGACAAGGGGCTGTGGGGCGTTATGGAAAGCTTTGGCACAGATGGAGGATAATTCGAAATCCTGGTCTCCAATATCGAAGGCTTGCTCATCAACTCGCCATCCGAGGCTACCAACTGCGCACTCCACCTCTGCCCCTTTTTCAAAATCCCCTTGGGGATTATTCCCTTGTCATCCGTGATCGCGAAAAGTCGCCCATCCACCTTCCAACGCACGGAAATTTTCACCCTGTCTCCGTCCTTGTCCACCGGACGCTTTTGCAAACGCAACTCCAACTGGTCCAGGACTGTGGGCTTGGGCGGATAAAGGCGCGCCACTGGTGTGTCAGGTGCGCTGTTTTTCACGGTCACCGAATCAGTACAAGGCTTTCCGAAGCTCTCTCCATCCGATGGAGTAGCAACCACGGTCCATGTGGCACCTCTCGTGACCTTTGTGCCTTCCACACTGGGTAAGCCTGTCTTTGTATTCAGAGGGATACCGTTTTTGTACCACCGATAACCATACTCCACCTTATCTCCATCCTTGTCTTTTGAAGGCACATCCACATTCGCTTTCAAGGAATCACCAGTGCCTGGCTTCGATGGAGAAATGTGCACTTTGCAAATACCTGGTGGGCTGTTTTTCACCTCGAACCATAGGTGAACAGGAACACCGCTGCTATCGCTGTCCTTTGGTGTCAACACTGCTTCGTAACGCTTGTGTTTTTTCGTCCTGGAAAAATCCAAGGAAAAAGCATCCTTTCCCCTTGCGAGAACTTTGGACTCAGAACGCCAGACCACTTCATACCAGGTTGGATCTCCATCAGGGTCCGTTGGAGGCCCTGAAGATTTCACCACCAACTTCTCATCCGTATATGGCATGGGGTTTACTTGCTCCAAGTGTGTTGCCACGGGAATAGTGTTTGTTACCTGAATACTGGCAACACCAGGCTTGCCTTCTTGCTCGCCGTCGTTGGCAATCACCATCACGGACCACTTCTCGTTTTTTTTCGTCTGCGAGGCCGGCAAAATAGATGCATGGGCATATTGTCCATTGTATGGTTCATCCTGACGAGACCATGAAAACCTGTAACGAACGACATCCAAATCAGCGTCTTGTGAAGGTGCAATTACCATTGCCCGCAAATCATCCAACGTGCCAGGAGAAGAAGGTACGATCTTTACAACCGGAGCAGAAGGTACTGAATTGACGACCTGTACTTTTGCTGAAGTCTTTTCACCACGCTCCAATCCGTCGAATGATGTGACCTCAACCTCGAGCTTCTGGTGCTTTCGCACCATTCGCTCCGGCATGGTTGAATCGGATTCAGGCAGATTCAATTCATTTTCGTCACTCAACCACCGATAAAAGTATGTTACTTTGTCCCCATCAGCATCTCGTCCAGGCTTGATTACCTTTACGGAAACCGGGTCAGTGACAGACGGGGTAGCGGGAACCAATGAAATTCGGGCGGGACCAGGTGGCGTATTCTCCACGACCAAAGAGGTTCTCGCAGGCGCGCCTGTCACCTCTCCATCAAAGGGCACCACCACCACTGTCCATCTTTGATCCTTGGCAGTAAGCCTCGAACGAACAAAATCTTTCTTTAGTCTTTTCTGCGGACTGCGATCCTTCAGCCAGGTTATTCGATACCGAACTTTGTCCCCATCTGCATCCTTGGACTCCTTGGCAATCTTCAAATGAAGATCGTCACCGGTACGGGCATGTTTTGGCAGAAGGGAAATACTGGGCGCCTCAGGTGCAGTGTTTGAGATTGTTACAGGCTTGCTCGAAAACCGACGTTGTTTCGGGTCTGCTTGAAGAACGAAATGCCATCGCTGGTGTTTACCCGTGTACTTTGCCGCAACCTCTCTCTTTCCATCCAGTTCCTGTATAGGTTTTCCATTTCTGAACCAACGGATAAGGGTATTGGGCTCATCATCTCCATCCATGTCAAAAAACCGATAAGACAATTTTAATGAATCTGTAGTGGCAGGCGACTCAGGTGAAATATCTAAGTCCACATAACGCGGAGGATTGGGATGAAAAAAACCGCTCCTTTCAGGGTCCCTTCCCTCGGCCTGCCACGCGGTTTTAGCTCTGCCTTTTCCCTTTCTCAACATGCGAAAGGCCATGAGAGTTCCGTCTTTACTCAGTGCGATGATTTCGTTCAACCCATTCCCAGTCAAATCCGCCATCAATGGGCTCAGCACTACCTTGTCCCTCATCCTGGCTGGAAAGCCGGGGTATGTCCTTCCGTTGTAACGTACCAACAGCAGCCTGTTTCGATCGGACCCAACTGCAATTTCCATTTTTCCATCCAGGTCCACATCCGATACCACAGGAGAGCCGCGAAGCCGACTACCTACCTTTACCGGAAACCCCCTGATGCTCTTGCCTCCGGCACCAAATGCATAAAGCTTTCCATCACCGGAAGAAGCTATGATATCCACCACTCCATCACCATTCAGATCGGACAGGGCACAGGAGGAGTATATCCTGTAACCGGTATCCACCGGAAAACCTTTTGATGGTTTACCATCAGACTCTACCACGTGAATCTTGTAATCCATGGAGCCGAAAACCAATTCGAATTTTCCATCATCATCCACATCGCCGAGCACTACCTGATTCGACACGGTGAACTTTGCCAGATAAGGAAAGCCACTCAATTCCCGTCCCGATGGTCCCAACGCATGCACAGCGCCGGAATCATCACCGAAAAACAACACCCGCGGACCTCCCGGCTCGAATCTGCCCACCGTAACCGCCGTGGAGACAGAACCTTTAATCCTATAGGGAAATCCGGTAATAACCCGTCCACTTCCATCCAATGCCACCAAGCGACCATCGTGGGTTCCAAAAACTATCTCATCGATGCCGTCATTGTTCATGTCCACGAGCGAAGGAGCACCTCCAAGTGGGCTTTTGATACTATATGGAAATCCGCTTCGCATCTTTCCGTCCGCCTCGATGACAACCACAGATCCGCTGGGGGAACCAAAAACGATACTCGGCAATTTACCGTTCTTTCCACTATCGTCTGTGTCGAGGTTTCGCTTTTTGTTCAAACTTTTTGCAGAATGAGCCGCAGGGCCGAGATAACCAACTGCAAGGGGAGTACCAACCCCCTGCGCTCGATCAAAAGTAACGGGAAAACCGGCAACGTTCGAACCATCCGCTTCCAGGACGAAAAGTTGATTTCTTGTAGCCACCACCAGTTCCAATCTCCCATCTCTATCCATATCCACAGCCAAGGGTGGTGCCACGTCCGCAGCACCATCGAGACGAACTGGAAATCCCCTGACCCTTGTTGCGGCCCATGATTGATCCACCCAGAAAAACTGGAACAATATGCATACTACCGAAAAGTAGCTTACCACCCTAGCCATGGAGAGCCTCGCAAAAAATTTATCCAGGAATATTATCTGTCGTTTCAAGGAAAAGTTTAGTGATTTGGACTGGTCAAATCAACTCACAAAATCAACTTACATCACCGAAGCAAGTTTTTCATTCGTATCCCTCAGCCTGCTGCTCAGGACACGGGCGATGTTGATTACCACCAGAGTAAAACCATTTTTGTAAACCCTTGCAAAACTATGGAGATTTTTGTTTGTCAGGCATAAAAGAATCGAGTCGGTTTTTGCCTTGATGGTGGCTGACCTGTACTCCTTGTCAATGAGGCTCATCTCTCCAAAAAAATCCGGTGCGTCCAAAGTTGCTATGACATGCTCACTTCCATCCTCGTTTTTCCTTATGACATCTACCTTCCCCTCCACGAGCAGATAAAGAGAATCACCCACATCCCCCTGTTCAAATACCACTGATTCAGCCTCGAATTTTTTTTGCTGAATCAACTCTGAAAGCATTTCGATCTCTTCAGGCAACAATCCTTCGAACAGGCGCGATTTTTGAAGCTCTTCAGCCTTGTTCATGGCCCACCCTTTCATCAGGCAAATGTTGCAGGTTCAGAATTAATCATCCATATCTGTCTTGGATGAAATCCGTTTATCCGCTTCAACGAAAAAATCATCGATTCGATGATCATCAGATTCCATATTGCTTCCCTCGGGAGGTACCGGTTCGATAAACTCCACGCCACGTTGCCGTGTTACCACGTATATGTTCCGGCCTTTCAATTCCAGGTTGAAACCCGTGGGATAATCTGTGACCGGCATGCAATAGACTTCCTTGTTGTTTTCCCTCCTGGGCCAATAGAGAAACTCTTCACCAACAATGCATCCAAACGAACGCTTTGCCTCTTTCCTGTGTTGATCGATTTGACTCTGTATCTGCTCCATCTTTACCGCAGCCTGTTCAGACTCCCTGGAAAGAGCCTCCGCTGATTGCTTGTGTTGTTCGGCCTCCCGAAACAATCTCTCCGCAGTCTGACGGGCTCTTGTGGATTTCGCACGTCTCTCCGCCATGGTCAAACTTATATCCA
>CAYSLH010000025.1:28104-30945 GCA_964431605.1 uncultured Myxococcales bacterium | reverse complement strand
AAGCGTTTATTTTTGATAAATGACGACCATGACCAGTCGGGAAAAGCGCAATGGGAGGAAAATGATGAAAAATTACCTCCGTCCCCTGACAAAAGTGAACTGTTGTGTTATTGTAAAAAAGATGTTTCGCAAGAAAGTAAATAACCCGTTGCTCATTCTCCTCTTGCTGCTAAACACGGCCTTTTTTCTTATTTTTGCGTTTGCCATGGCTTCCTGTAACTCTACTTCTTCTGATTACGACGGCGAAGCAGGCCTTGATGCAACTGTCAATGATTCAGGTCCAGATCAAGACGATTCAGCCTTGACGGATGGAGAAGATGAAGACGGTGGATATGGGGACGACACAAAAGTTCCTGATGATTTTCATGATGCAGGTGATTTTCCAGGTGGCGATTCTTCTTTCGCTGACGCCTTGGATAGTAGTTCTGGCGACACTGGATTTGGAGATCCCACTGATGGTTTGGTGGAGGATGGTGCAGACGGGCTTGGGAGTACTGATGAAGCCCATGACGCTGGTAGTCACGATGCTGATTCAGGTCCGGACCCTTCCGTATTTTGCCAGGAGTTGGACAGTTCCACCCAACTTATAGCCGATAGGCGATTCCGACGTGGATTTATTGCCTTGGACCAGGATACTCATCTTCCCTCGGGTTCCATGCCAACGGGATTTTGCCAAGGGGCTCCCATATGGAACATCGCACAGTGGGACAGTCTTGGAGACCTGAGCCAGTCTCAGCGCCAGACTTTGCCTTCTGGTTCGGTTCGATGGTCCAACGATTACGGTCGAGTCACGGTGGGACTTTTGCAAAGTGCCGATGCGGATCTCGCCCTTGGCGTATGGGCATATCAGGAATACGGGGGCCAGTATCATACCCCAACCCCTGACAGGGTCTGGGTTCACCTTTTGGCCGAACAAAGAATTAGTCCCCCTGGAACTACCCGTCCTGGTTGCCCTCCCATCTCTTCGTTGGAATCCCTCGATTTCAACCTGGTGGCTCGCCTATTGCAAGATATTCCTCATTACCAGCAAGGTTACGACCCTGATCGGCATGCTGCACAGTTTTTGATTTATTTCACGGTACAGAACCTCAACCAGCTTAGTCCCGGTTTTGGGGATTATCTTTGGCTTGGCATCACACCTTATGATGATAGGTACGATATTGTTGGAACATTTATCCAGGGCGACTTGGGTGGCGATATGGGCACTGGTAAGCTTATATACAACTTGGGAGCACAGCCGTTTATATCCGAGGGGCTTACTCCATCAGGACCCGAGGAGACCTTCTCCAAGGATATACTTCCCGACGTACGCCAAGCGTTGTTAGAAGCATGGAATCGTGGATATTTACCAGACTCACATGTTCTTTCTGACTATCGTATCGGAGGGATGAATATAGGTTGGGAGGTCCCTGGTCTCAATGACGTGGAGATGCAGGTGCGTGATCTGTCCTTGAGTTACCAGGTGCGTACCGCGCAACCTGTTGTGTTCGGTTTTGATACTGATGGAGATGCACAAGGGTGGACAACTTCTAACATGATAGACTTGGGCTCGGCCGGGCCTGAAGGTGGAACATGGATACTTCAGGTGCCTGGTGATGATCCATTCCTCACAAGCCCTGAGCTGAATCTGGAAGCTGCAACACATCCGACCCTTCGCTTGGTAATTGCCAATGACCACAACCCCGCTGGCACCTCGACTTTACAAGTATATTGGGATCGTTTTGGAGAACCGGGATTTCGTGAGGCGTGGAGCGTATCGGCACCCATCAGCAACGGCGGAGGATGGCAGACTGTGGATTTTGATATGAGTGCCAATCCTCAGTGGCGTGGTGAGATTTCACATATTCGCATCGATCCCGTAACGGCCGGTGATGGTCATTCCATAGGCCTGGACCAGATCTCCATCTTGCCTTAGATCATTGCTTTGTTGTCATGAGCGAAAGATGCCCGGATTCTTTCTCTAGTTTCCAAGATCCATGGCGCAACGGAACCCGAGATATCGTTCCCAATATCCAGGTACATAGTATTGGTCCCTGGCAGATACCCTCAGGGACGACAAGGGTGAATTCAAATAGGATCCGCCCCTTGGCGACCTGGCTCCGCAATCACCGCCTTGCCATACACCGCCGGTGGAAGGTGCGCCGTTGTAATTGTCGTGCCAGCAATCTTCGACCCATTCCTGTACGTTCCCCAAAATGTCATAGAGTCCAAAATCATTGGGAGCTTTCAAACCCACTTCGTGAGTCACGTTGTAACCACCTACTTCCGAATTTAGCAAGTGCCAAGCGATGTCATCCACACATGAGGGATCATCACCGCAATAGTACCGGGTGGACGTTCCAGCCCTGGCCGCATACTCCCACTCAGCTTCGCTTGGCAGTCGTCCTCCCACAGCCTCGCAAAAATCTTTTGCCTGGAACCACGACAGGGATTCCACAGGACACTTGACACAATCACTGTTGTTACTTGGATTTTCACCAGTTATCAATTCGTATTGAGCCTGGGTTACTTCCGTAGTCATCATTGCAAAAGCTTCGATAGTAACGGTGTGCCTGGGATTTTCGTAGCTAAGGCAAGAATCGTCGTTGACGGAACAACCCATTTCGAAAGTTCCGGAAGGAATACTGGTCCAGGTGATTCCATATTCATCCGTCCATGTCTGCTCACCCGTATCACCGTTATCTGCTGTTCCCCCATCCTGGCCTTCGTCAGTGACTTGTCCTGCGTCCTGGCCTTCGTCAGTGACTTGTCCTGCGTCCTGGCCTTCGTCAGTGGCTTGTCCTGCGTCCTGGCCTTCGTCAGTGACTTGTCCTGCGTCCTGGCCTTCGTCAGTGACTTGTC
>CAYSLH010000025.1:0-28004 GCA_964431605.1 uncultured Myxococcales bacterium | reverse complement strand
GGCCTTCGTCAGTGACTTGTCCTGCGTCCTGGCCTTCGTCAGTGACTTGTCCTGCATCCTGGCCTTCGTCAGTGACCTGTCCCGCGTCCTGGCCATCACTTTTAGACTCGCCAGTATCATCCATGGTGGTGGATCCAGAACAAGCTATTATCAGAAACAACCCAATAATAAATGGGAATATGATCAAAAAGCTATTCTGGTTACCTGTTAGCTTATTCATCTTTTTCCTCCGGCGACATAATTTATCCCATACCATCAGTCCATTTGATCCTGCGAAAATCGATCTCCAAAAAAACCGGACAAGTTATAGTCTAAAAACAGAAACAGTTCAGCAACAATTTTTAGGAGACCAAGGAAGAATCCATACTTGTTTTTTGCCGGCACTTGGAAATTTGGCACTTGGAAATTTCCGTAAGTAAATATTCAATGCAATAGACTTGACCTCGTGCGTTACTAGCAATAGTGTAGCGGCTGGAGGCACCATGAAAACCATGCCCAAAGTTTTATTGACCTCATCCGCTGATCTGGATCTGGGTCCGCTAGTGCAGCGTATAGTTGATAAGATCACTGGCTTGCAAGTGCTGAATATAAAGGCAGCTGGATTCATCAAGCTGGAAAAACCAGGAAAGAAGGGCAAGGCGGAGATCTTTATACACAACCTCTCCGGCCTAGACACCCAGGTGGGAGTTCAGGGAAAGGGAAGGGGAAAGCGACTGGGTAAATTCATCATAGACCAAGATGCCTTAGAGACATCTCTGCTGGACGCAATCGGTTTCAAACAGGGTGTGGACATGTATGTAATTCACGAAATTGGTCCCCTCGAGACCATGTCCAAGAACTTCTCCACTGCTGCCAAGATGCTCTTGAAAAAGGACGACTTGGCTGTTCTTGCCACTGTGTCCAAACAGGGCAGGGGGTTTGTTCGCGAGGCAAAGAGACTGCCTGGCATCAATGCCATAGAGGTAAACGAACAGAACGAAGAACCAACGGAAGAAAAGATCCTCAAGGAAATGCTGGCTGCATTCGTGGCTCGAGCCAAGCAGGCCGAGGAGTTGGAAGAAAAGAAAAGACAGCAATCAGAGGAAGAGGAGAAGCTGCATCAGTAAGCTCTTTACCGATTGTAACTGATCGTAAATGTTTCTATTGGATTACACCGTTATACCTCATCATCCAATATGGCAATAACCATGGCCATGGAGCCTGTACGGATCTGCCGTCATAGCCATCTGTCATTGCGTATGGATTTCCGTTCCATTTCATGGTTCGGATTTCGTCATAGGGAAATACCGTTGTAAACTGTGCGTCGCCGTGCCTATCGCTAACGTCCTTTACTGCGTCGAGGCGATGGGAATTATCAACCAGCCACTCGCGCCAGTCCTCCGGCCATTCACGAAGAGTCTGTATCGCTTCGTCCAGGTCATAACCTTCGCCCATGGTGCCTGATATAATGGCAACCCAAAGAGGATTACGTTCTTTTTTCTCATATTCGTACATGTCCATCATGGATTTGATCCAGCGCTGCCTTCTGTCATTGTCAGGTTCGTAGCGAATGAGGGTGTGATATGCCAGCATGGCCAGTTCATGGTCCGAGTGATTTGCAGTGGCACGTTTGGTGACGGTGAATACCTCGTCGTTGAAATCCACCAACTCGCCGTAACGGTCATCCAGGAGTGTCTCATACGCTTCGTAGAACATTGGATCACCTGTCATGTGGTAGGCTGCAAGCATGTGCCCCAGAATTTCAATGGCGTTCAGCCAGCCTCCTCCGTACTTGGCTCCAATACAAATCTCCAGGTCGTAATCTTCCATGCACTTGTCCAGCCCATCCAGGGCGCTGGTGAGTCGGTCGGGATCCCAGTGGCCCCAAGTGGTTTGCTCGCCGTCGAGATCTATGAGTAAAAATCCGTTTTGTACGATGTACCGGGCCAGGGCTCCAGCATGTTCAGCCAAGATTTCCCGCTCCTGGTCCGTCTTTGCGCAAATATCGTAAAATACCGGGTAGCCGAAAAAGTGACCGGTGGTCTCGTCTGAAGATGTGTCATCCTTCCAGTAATAGTCATGACCATCGGTCCAGCCGGAAACCAGGTGCCAGTTGTTCTGAGTGGCCTTGGATGAAAACACGCTTCCTTCGTCATCCCGAACCAGTGATCTGGTTACAAACCCCCTGGGCATACCCAACTCCTCGAACGATACAGCAGGGATGTCTATCTGCCACATCATTTCGCCCATGGCTCGACGTGCCTTTTCACAATACCTATTATCACCTGTAGCCCCGGCCGCATAAGACCATGCTACGATCTGCATCTGAGTCCACAGCCCGTCGTTGTCGTGATCACCATTGTGTATGGTTCCAGAAAGGTCCCAGGGGTCATCCCTTCGACCGTCGTCTGATACGAAATCCAACCTCCAGAAACCGTCGTTGAAGCTCTCCATGAGTGCGGCTTTTTCCTCCAGGGTGGTAGACACCAGGTCTATACGGGAAATACCGCCAACTGTGGCAATCCAACGTCTGGTCTCGGATTGAAAGGCGACATTTGTCACGTGTTCTGAAGGAATCCACCTGAGGGAGTGGTAATAATCCTTATGTTCGAATTCGCCCTGGGTGCCTCGTATGAAGGTGGCGCCGATACCGTGACCAAGCGCCATGTAATCGTTGTAAACGGTCACAGAGGTAAGATCGTCGTAGGGTAATTCGCCCACCTTGGCTAGCAGGATTCTGTCGTGGGAAGTTCCTACGAAAGCAGCGCCACTGGCGCATGCTGCCAAAACTCCACCTCCTTCAACCGCTGTCACATCTCTGACATCGTTATCAGGAAGCATACCTTGGTCTTGGGTGAAGTCAGTGAGGCTGTCTCCAGATAGTTGTTTTAGTCCTTCGTTGGTGCCGATCCAAATTTTGTTGCCATTTGTTGTTATGGAAGTTACAGCGATACCATCTGTACCGGCAATTTCCTCCAGGGCTTGGCCAGCCATCTGGTAAAGGCCGGCCTCGGTACCTACCCATACCTTTGCACCGTCCGTGGCCACAGAGCTGACTTTGCCGGGGGCCTGGATAATCGAGTCGTTATGGCCGTTGGTATCCAGCAGTATGAGCGCGTTTTCCGCCCCCACCACCAGCCTTCCGTCGGAAAGTTTCTTGGTTGCGATGTCCACAACCTGTTGATGGCCCCCAGGAAGGTCAACCGATGTGAATTTATCTGTCTCAGGCTTGTAAATTACAAGGCCTCCTTTGCCCCCTGCCCAAACCTGATCTCCAAGGATAACCAGAGATTGTATGTTTAGGTCGGGTAGCTTGTCACTGGTACGGTAAAGGGTGGGACGCTCTTGCAAGAAGGTCGTATCTGTCAAGGTCTGGGTACGGTTTCCTACCGTGTAAATAAACTCGTGGTCTGGTAGTCCTGCATCTATGCCTGCATCTGCTTTTGGGGAACTCGCATTACATGACTCCATGGTGAACAACAGGAGCATGACAACCAAAAGATTCTCTTTCGTGTTCATGAAAATCCTCATTTCCTCATGTAACAGGCAACTAACGAACCTAGTCGCAACCGAGTTGAGCCATGATGAAGTCTACCCTGGTGGGGTGTTCTTCGCTGATTCGTTCTATGATTTGCTGCTCGATTCTTTTGCCAAACAAGGGAATTTTTACCGTTACGAAAATTTCCTCGCTCATTCGACAAGCATCGCGACCCATGACATCTATGCGCACGGTCCCCTCTGCCTCCAACCTGCCTAAGCCCTCCTGGCTTTTCATCTCCCACCTGTGGTCCATCCTGTCTAAGTCCCAACGTTGAATGACTTGAGAAATAGATGTTTTGCCTTCTTTGGGGTGACCATGCTTGTCCAGTCGTGGGTCGGTCCGTTCGATTATTATCTTCATATAATCACCGGAGCGTTTCAACTCCTGGGCATGAACCTCGATGGCTCCTGAGCGCAGGGCTAAGGCTTCTTGAAAAGCTGGTTTTCGGATTAAATCGAAGAGCCTTCTGGCTCGTACTGGATATTCTGATAGAAGTTGTAGCTTTTCCACGGTATAGAGTCTTGCATGCTCAGAGGTGAAGATCAATGAATGTAAGGGATCTGTGGAGCACATTTTCAGCATGACACAAGCTTTCTGATTATATCACTGCTGGTAATTATCTGCATAATGAGATTAAATCCATGTTTGAGAAAAGGGAGGAGATTTATGGGAAGGATGTTTCATGTAGTAATGGTCTCGACCATGATTTTGGGTTGTGGTGGACAGCTAAAACCATTACCGCCTGTGCAGCGTCCATTGGCTGGTTACTGGTTTGACACTTATCGAAAAGTCCGTATTGCCTCTAATGACCATACCTTGTTGGCTGGTGCGGCCAAGGTGCAACTTACTCCAACCAAAAGAGGCGTCAGGATCGCAGGCCATGGATTGTATCGCAAACACTCCAAGGGAGTGCTGGACGATATATATGCCCGTGTGTTGTACCTGGATACTGGTGACGAAGCTGTGGCCTTTGTGTCTCTGGATTTCATAGGTTTCATGCATCATCGTGTGGATCGCATTCGCTCTAGGGTTACTAGGAAGTATCCACATAGCATTGTCATCGCATCCACTCACAACCACGATGGACCTGACACGGAGGGCCTGTGGGGTGAGCCTGTACTGGGATTTTTGCCATTCAGTTGTGGGGTGGATCGATACTACCTGGATTGGGTGGAGAAGAAGGTGGCAAAGGCCATATTGAGGGCTGTTTATCGTGCAAAACCAGCCACCCTTGAAGTGGGTAGATTCAAAATTCCTCCCGGCTATGTGCAAAACGTGCGAGAACCCAAAGACGTTCCACTGGATGCCCTGGTGCTGAGAGCCCAGGCGAGAGATGGATCCACCATAGGAACCATCGTAAATTTCGGAAACCACGCAGAAGCACTCCAGGATAAGAACCGATGGTTGAGTTCAGACTGGCCCGGGACCTTGTGTAGAACTGTAGATGAAGCTCTCGGTGGGGTTACGTTGTTTTTTTCGGCACCTGCAGGTGGAATGCTGGAACCGGCAAACTCACCTGACGATCCTGAACCACAACGGATAGAATTCATGCGAAGGCATGGTGGAGTCCTGGCAGAGGGAACCATAAAAACCGTCCTTACTTCCATGACCCGGGTCAAAAACCCTCGTGTGAAAATTTTCAGTACTAAAATTTTATTGCCCCTGGACCCGGGGGGAACCGTGGCGCTGGTGATCAGGTTAGGGCTTTTAGAGCCAAGGCCAATGGACAATGGTTCTATAATTACCGAGGCGGAGTTGGTGGATCTGGGTCAGGTGAAGCTGTTGACCATTCCGGGGGAGATAAGCCCTGAGGTGGGTCGCATGATAAAGGCAAAGTTCAACATGAAGGATTTCGATGCGAAAAACTTGTTGCTTTTGACCTTGGGCCTGGATCATCTAGGCTACATGGTAAGTCCACGTCAGTATTCAGATCCTCGATTCGATTATGAAAGAAGCATGTCCCTTGGGCCAAAGACCACCACGTTGGTATTGCAAGCGGTTGATACCCTGCTGGAGATGGACCATACAAGGGATAACTGAACTATCCATTTGATCGGGAGAAAAACATGGAACTGAGAAAAATTTTCGAATATGCGTTGGCCAGGGAACGAGAGGGGAGGGATTTCTTTGAGAGAAGCGCAAAACGGATGAGCCATTCGGCAGCCGCAGGTATATTCAGAAGATTGGCCGAAGAGGAAAAACAACACATCAGCTACATCAAATGGCTAATCGAGGGGTTGGATGGCCAACAGGATGGCTCGGCACCAGAACCTTCGCAGGATAACAAGTTTGCAAAACGGGCGGAAGAAGAACTTCTGGAACAATCCATTACCGAATCCATGGTGCCGGACCTGGCGGTGCTCAGGACCGCGTATCTCATCGAAAGAGATTTCGTGGAGTTTTATTCCATGGCTGCAAAGAAGTTTACGGGTGATGCCCACAAGGCGCTCATGAGCTTGGCCGATTGGGAAAAAAGTCACGAAGAGCTTTTCAAAGCATTACATGACAAAGCTTTTGAAGAATATGCCGGTATGCCCTGGGGGGGGTGATTTTGCGGTTGGGCGGGTTGGCGTTGATTACATGATGAAATAAACAGACGCTTGATCTTCGGAGCCATTGTGTTAGATGAAAGCACTATGGATGGTAGCGGAGGTGTCGGTGATAGGGCGCTTTTTGAAAAAAAAATTCATGGAATTGATGCTGGCTTACCAGGCAAAACAAAAGCATGGAATATTGGACCTGGAATCCATGCATCCAAATCCATTTATTCGTAATTATAACGAGAGCATTTATTTTGCATGTCTTGGTCATGATAGTGTCTCTGTGATCGCAAGATTGTCCTTCCGAACCGGCAAGTATAATGAAAACTGGCTCATGGTTCATATGCCGGGGCAGGGTACGTGGGGGTTCGAAGATCGTGAATTGATACAGGGAAGGGGATTCAAACAAGGAACACTTCAATTCCAGTGTGTCGAGCCAGGTAGCTTGTGGAGGATTCAGTATGGAGGTTCGGTGGACAAGGAAGATGACGAGCAGGATATCTCATTGGACATTCAGTGGACCGCGTCTAGTCCCATAGCGGACTTTTCTGAAATCGGAACCTTTCCAAAAAGGCTTGCGGAGCAAATCGCCTCGGAATCTTGGACTTTGGAGTTTTTCCATCGTTTGAAAAACCTCTCTGCCGTGCACTACGAACAAGGCGGTACAATCACAGGTAAAATACTCTTCAATGGAGAGCAGATTGACCTGCATGGGGTGGGCATCAGGGACCATAGTTATGGGATGCGGGATTGGGCTGATTTCAAACGACACTTTTGGTGTGTGGGTGTATTGGAAGATGGTCGCTTTTTTAATTTCTCCATTGCTGATTATCATTTCATCAGTGACCTCAAGGCTTCGTTCATTGTTGATGGAGATAGCTTCATCACGCCGTTCTATTCTCCTGGATTTGCCGACCTGAACCTGGGAAGTGATCCTCTGCCAATGGAACTGGAGTTTTATGTGACTCCTGAACAGGATTCGGAACCCATCTTGTTCAAAGTTCACATGGATGAATTGTTTCATTTTCGTATGGACCGTGGAAAGTACCTTATAAGAGAAGCTAGATCATCGTGTTCCTACGGGGATACAAAGGGTATATGCATAGTGGAGATGGGTGTCGACCCAAAGAGCCATGAAAACAATTCTACCCATTGAAAAGGCAGGAGATCGAATAGGTGGAGGCAAGGCAAAGGGCCTTGCAATGTTAGATCGCTGGGGGTTTTCCATACCTCTTACTTACCTGGTGGTGGACTATGATGAGTGTGAGTTGGATGAGTTTTTAGCCACTCATGCTGCAGACGGAGTTTGGGCTGTCAGGTCTTCTGCCTCAGGTGAAGACGGCATGGAACACTCTTTTGCTGGACAATACGAGACTTTTTTGAATCTAGCGGGATCCATCGCAATCAAGAAGGCTATAAAATCCTGTATGGATTCCATGTCCTGTGAGCGTGCAACTGCATACAAAGATGCGACGGGTGTGGAGTTGCAACTCGAAAAAATGTTCGTTTTATTGCAGCATATGATTGCCCCCAAGGTATCAGGAGCCCTTTTTACCGCAGATCCCGTTGCCAATCATCAAGACAGGCTGACTATCAGTGCCATCAAGGGTGTATCGGAAGATCTGATGAGCGGTAAGGCGGATGGAGAAAACTTTCAGGTTTTCAAAGCCTCCCCAGATAGGTTCAAAAGTGTCACGTTGGACCAACGTATTGTCACAAAACTCGTAACTCAGGCCATGGAGATCGAAAGACGTTACGGCGCCCCAGTGGACCTGGAGTACGCAGTTGACCATCAAGACAGGATATGGTGGTTGCAGCTTCGTCCCATTACCGGCCTTGACCCGGTACACCTCAATGAACTCGACCATCAGCCTATGTACTCAAAGCCGATCTATACGAGGGGTAATATTGGTGAGATGATGCCAGGACCTGTCACGCCTCTTACCATGTCTACGTTCGGAAGGGCCATAGATTGGGGCCTGCAGCGCTTCTACCAGGAATCCGGAGCCCTTGATGAGATTCGACCGGATAATCTCTTTGTTCATTCGTACTACAATCACTTGTTCATGGACCTGAATTCTCTGTACATCATCGCAAGAAAAGTACTATTGGCATCCAAGGACAATATAGACTATTCCATTCTTGGCAGGAAAGTACCGAGCGAATCTGTGCAACTCAGTGTGCCTGTTTGGCGTGGATTGGTTAATTTTATAAAGAGTTATAGGTTTATTGACGGCGCTGAGACTGCTGAAAAAAAACTGAAGCATCTCATGGAGACCCTGCGCTTCGATTCATTCGATAATGTTCAAGACGGTTATCAAGCAATTGATCAAAGGCTGCAGAATCTTTTGGATGCATATCTTTACCACTATGTAGCTTCAGCCCAATCGGGATGGTTTTTCGCGGGGATACTGAGGATAATTTCAAAGGGAGCCGAGCCTACAGCGGCAGATAACGAAATGGCTGCCAGGTTTTTTACCAACATCTCAGACATCGAAAGTGCACAGGTGCTGGTTGCCATGGACGAGCTTGCAAAGATTATTTCTTCCATGGAAGATGTCAGTGAAAAGTTTTTAGATGTGTCGTTGGCGAGGGCATACGAATACCTTGCGAAAGATGGTCCGGACCAGGTACAGAATGCTTGGAAGGTATTTTTGCAAAGACATGGACATAGGTGTGTTCGTGAAGCTGAATTATGGGAAAAAGAGTGGTCACTGGAACCTGCTCCGGTGATAGAAAGCCTGAGGATGAACGTTGGCGCTTTGTTACATCCTGCACCGGAAAAACAGCAACGAGTCTCTTTGTTCAGCACTAAAACCACACAAGGGCTCGGCATCGTGCAAAGGGCTGCCTTAGGCCTGATGTTACCCAAGGCCCGTAGAGCGGTTGCCCGCAGGGAGAGGACCAAGGGCCTAGCCATCATGGTCCAACACAAATTCAAGCAGGCATACAGGGCTCTTTCCAAGCTCATGATCGCGGAGGGCTTGCTTGATATAGAGGAGGACGTCTTTTTCCTGACCCATGAGGAACTCGGTCGACTCGTAGCCGGACGGAATACAGAAGTGGGCAGTTTGAAAGAGACAGCAAAAAAAAGGCGAAAGCTGTATAAGGATATGCTCGACCTGGAGTTCGAAGATCTCTACCTCGGAGTGCCATTTCCTTTGGAACACAAGCAACGAAAGTTGGAAGTAGAGCAACTAGAGGGCACACCTGTCAGTCGAGGGATTGTTCATGGAAAGGTTAGATTGGTCCGTTCGTTTGAGGATGCTGTGGCTTTGGAACAGGGAGAGATCATGGTCGCAAAATATACGGACGTTGGATGGACACCATATTACAGCATCATAAGCGGCCTGGTGACTGAGATCGGAAGTCCCCTGTCCCACGGAGCCGTGGTGGCGAGGGAGTATGGGCTACCTGCCATTGTCGGAATGAAAGGAGCATTGAGCACGTTGAACGATGGGCAGATGATACGGCTCGATGCCACCAATGGCCGGGTGGAATTGATTAATTGAGAGCAATGATACATCATGGTCTATCGTGATCATGCTTTTGCAATCCCTTTGATGGGTTTGTCTTGGAGGTGGTGATGCCGGGAATAGGCGTCATATCTAACCGCAACGCCAGGCTCAACAAACTCTATCCAAAGATTAAAGACAGGATGGCTTTTGTGGTGGGTCGCTCCGGCGAGCTTGTATCCACCGGTTCATTGGACGATACCAGACAGACTTTGGAAGCGTTTATGGATGCTGACATTGACATGTTGGCCATAAGTGGTGGTGACGGTACCGCACACAGGACTATCGAGATCGCAATTGATGTCTATGGTGAACACGAATTGCCTCCCATATTGTTACTGCCCACCGGAACGCAGAACATGGTGCCCAACTCCCTGGGTATCCGCAATAGTGGGGTTAGCACTTTGCTCCTGGCTCAAGCTTACTATCGACACAACCTGCCCATGAAGTGCCTAAGGCGCAACATGCTGAAGGTAAATGATCATTACTCCTTTATGCTGGGCATCGGTATCGCTCCAAGGTTTTTAGAGGAATATTACAAGCGCGGCGATACGACTCACCTTGGAGCTGCAAAACTTGTTGGAGAGTATGCGTTGGGTGCTTTCAGGAAGACAAGAGCAGCCGAAGAACTAGTGGCTCCCATGAATGTTTCCTATCGAGTGGATGGAGCCGGTTGGAGGTCGAAAGTTTTTCACACGATTTTTTGTTCTTTCGTGGAAGAACTGAGCCTTCGCTTCAAGGTGTTCCCTCGGGCAGGTTGGGAAGAAGGCTTGTTCGAGTTCTATGCCATGGAGGGACCTGCCTACTGGGTCGCAAAGATCGTACCCCAACTCTGGATAGGATCATTACGGCGACTCAAGGGTGTCAGCAGATCTTTATGCAGGAGCGTGGAGATCCAATTGGAACGTGCTGAACCTTACACATTGGACGGAGAGATATACGAACCACAGGACAAATTTAGTATCAGCGCTGGTCCTGAACTGAAATTCGTAATCCCTGGGATCAGATTCACACGCACTGACCCGAGACTTCGCTATGACACCATAGGACCGTGGGAAATGAGATTCTTGGTGTGATTGGGAGACCTGAATGAAATCGAAGAAAAAAGATTCTGGGTCAGCTAATGCCGAAACGCCCCGAAGCAGAAAAGCCAAATCTCAAAATGGATTGACTGACAGATCCATACTCAGGGCGCTCATGAAGTGCGCAATAGAACAACCCACCCCACCTGTCGAATCGATCACTTTCAAGGAAATGTTGCTGGACGAGAAGAAGTTGACAAAATCTTTGGTGGAACTTCTGCCAACGACCACATCAGACGAAAAAAAGAGACTCGCGGCATTTTCTGCTGACTTCCACAGCAGGGTAAGAATGCGTGTGTCAGATACGAAAGACCTGGAATTTACGGTAGGAAAAGAAAAACTCAAGATACCCAGATGGCTCGCTGCCCAGGTCCTGGGTGCATTGGGCGAAAACCTGCTGTTTACCAGGCGAAAGGCAAGGCAGACAGGGCAGGAATCAGCTCGCGAAATCGCGTATTTTGGTTATGGGCCCATTGAAGAGCAATCCCTGGCTCACCCCGTGTCGTTGATCAGGGCAGCTTTGGAAAAAAAGGACCAGGTATATGTGGATCCCGTGCTGTTGGATGAATCCGGCAGGTCGGTGGGCAGGCGCTGGAGCGTGTTCGATCTACTCAAGACCGACCGATTCTTTCAAAGGGACGTGGGTGGTGAGCCAGAGCTGGCTCGCTTCCAGCAGCACCTCAGGGAATATCCCCTGGATGGCAATTCCGCTCTCAAGCTAAGGGAGTTTTTCGAAAAGAGCGCAACCATAGGTATTCGGGATACCACAAGGTGGGCTCTTGGCTCCAGGCATCCCTGGTTCGGATGGAATAAGGCCAGGCAAATCGTATCGGAATGCTTTGAAAAATGGGGGACGGAAAATTTTCTATATCCGAGGGTCAATATTTTCACTTATGACCTTGCTCTGGACGAGCAGGAGCTTGCTGACCGGCTTGTGCAAAATCAGCGAGCCATCGAGGTATTTGCAAAACGTCTTCGTTCTTCGCTTTCAATCTCGGTACAGGATAAACTCGATGACCGGGTGCTGGAACATTTGGCTGCGGCGGTATTTGATTCCCACCTGGACCTTCCTGATTTCGACCTTGAAGCCCGGGGAAGTCAGGGTGGTCAGACCACGGTCAGGTTCGCAGGCCATGCCATGATGGTATTGGCTGCCAGCAGCGCGGGACGACCATCGACTCCCAGACGAAATATCAATATCGCTGCCCACTTCAAAGAAAAGGGATACGAAAATTTATGGCTGACTGGGCTGGATACCGAGCAGCTTGCATCGTTTTATTTGACGGTCAATAGTTTGCTGGGTGAATACACGCAGGCAGGCGGATTCGTAGCAGAAAACGGCGATCGAATACAGTACACTCATGTGCCGCTCGTGATGTATACTTTTTACCAGGCTCCTGTACCCAGACCTAAAAGGGACGAGGAGATCCTGGATTCTTTTTCCCTGGATGCCATGAGTGAACCACAGCATGTGAAAAACCTGCGTGAAAATCCAGAGGTTTTCGAAAAACTCGTGGTCTTTTTCGTGTTAGTGCTTCGCCATTTCCTGGATACCGAGCATGTCCCCGACCTGGTCCCCAAGCGTATCCTGTGGGATTACATGCTGCTGGGCCTTTGGGGAACCAGTTCGCCGAATATCGTAGTGCATATGTATAGAAACAAAAATACAGGTAAGGTGCGAAGCGAGGTGAAATTCATCGGTCTCCATCAGGTCAAGGCCTACCTGCCACACGAGGACAGAAAGCACGAGGCAGCCTTGGCCAGGCTCCTGGCTTCCCAGATGTTTGGCCAGGTCCTCGAGCCCAGTATCATGAGGGCTATCGGAACATTCATCATGGCTGTGGAGCAGCTCAGAGAAGGTACAAACTCTCGAAGGCCCGGACCTGTGACTTTTGCGAAACAGTCTCTTGAAGTTTTTCGTGAGACTGTGAGAGTGGGCATAAAGGGTACCCTGGTAGACCTTGCTACAATGTTCGAAGTTCTTCTGGACAATACCGTGGACACAGTTCAGCGGGGACTGGATAAACTTGATAGCTCCGAGTCAAAGTGAAAATAGAACAACCAGATTAGTGCAGAAAGCTTACAGACCAACTCGCCAATACCGCGAGGGGTTGCCAGAATATTCCGAGCAGCAGGGTGGGGATGGCCAGTAAGGTGGCTAACACACTAGCGGAGTTCAGGCTTCCTATGCGGTTGCTCGGTCCGCTGGGTGATGACAGGTACATGGCTTTCATGACCCTTGCGTAATAGAACAGAGAAATTACCGAGTTTACGATACCCACCAGTGCCAGCAGGTAAAACCACGTACCCCCTTTTGCCAGTAGAGCCGAAAACAGATACAGCTTGCCAATAAAACCGGCCGTGGGAGGAAGTCCTGTCAGTGATACCAGGAAAAAGACCATGACCAAGGCCAATACGGGCGCTCTCTTACCTAGTCCGTTGTAATCGCGAATGTCTTCCGATCCAATTGCCCGATCCACTGCGGACACCACGGCGAAGGCTCCCATGTTCATCAGCACATATACCGCAAGGTACAGAGATACTGATTCGAAACCGTCCTGGCCGCCTGCTACAACTCCCATGAGGACATAGCCGGCATGGGCGATGGAAGAATATGCCAACAGGCGTTTGAGATTGTTTTGTACAATTGCAACCAGGTTCCCCAGGGTCATGGTCAGGGCGGATATGAGGCCGATTATGAGCATCCAGGGTATGTCCGATGACGCTGCAGTAGATTCCAGGGAGCCATGTTGGGCAAAAAGGCCCCAGGTGAATCTCAATAGGATGGCAAAACCGGCGGCCTTGGGCGCCACGGAGAGAAATGCCGTAAATGGAGTGGGTGCACCTTCATATGCATCAGGACACCATTGATGAAAAGGTACGGCGGCGATTTTGAATCCGAATCCTGCGATTATAAATGTTACCGCGATCCATGCGGCCCAACGTCCTGCAGGATTTTCTAGAATCGAACTTCCTGCGGATATGGCGTTGTTGAGGCCCTCAAGGCTCAAGCTACCATATAGACCGAAGAGAAGCGACATGCCGAACAGCATCACTGCAGAGGCGACGCCACCAAACAATACATACTTCAATCCACCCTCGGTGGACCTGTATCTGCTGGAATCGAAGCCAACCAAAAGATACGAACAAAGGCTGACTGATTCCATGGCCACGAAAATCATTAGCAGGTTGTTGGCGGCGGATAGAAAACACATCCCCATGGACATGACCAATAACAGTCCGTAAAATTCTGCCTTTCGCATTGTTGGGATCGAGGGGCTTTTTGCCGAGAGCAATATAGCACTCAAAGTTGCTAACATCACCAGTCCTCTGAAGAATGTTGCCAGAGGATCACAGGCGACCAGCCCATCGAACAATGACAGGGGATTAGTGCAGCCATCCTTCGAAATAGACCACCAGAGTGCAGTCGAGGCCAAGATGACTGAAATGGCAGCGATCCACGGAAACACAGCGTGCCATGCCGCCTTTCGCCCACCATAAGCAGCCAGCACAAACAGCAGGATGGCTCCTGCGCCGAGTGCCAACTCGGGGAGAATATATCCGAAGCTTTCGACGCTAGGTAAGGCGGATGTCATTTTACAACCCGATCGCATTCGCCAGCGGTTTTACCAGCGTATGCAGGCTGTTATTCATCATGTTCAACACCGGCATGGGGTAGAATCCCAAAAACAACATACCGGCGATGAGAGGATAGAGAGTCAGGCGTTCACGCCAGTTTACATCAGAAAGATCCTTGTATTTTTCGTTCACCGGACCAAGGAACATTCTTTGGATTGTCCACAGGTAATAAGCTGCAGTGATTATCACGCCTGACGCAGCAATGACCGTCAAGGTCGTGAACACAGGGAAAGCGCCTAAAAAGCAAAGAGCCTCGGCTATAAACCCATTCAAGCCGGGCAATCCCAGAGAAGCCATGAACGAAAGCCCCATCAAGGCAGTGTATTCGGGCATGACCTTTGCGAGGCCACCGAAGCCATTAATTTCACGATGGTGAGCACGGTCATAAATGACACCGGCTATTAGGAACAAGGCCGGACTGATGATACCGTGTGACCACATCTGGTATACCGCACCGGATATTCCTTGAGGTGTAAATGAAGCCATACCGAGCAGGACGAATCCCATGTGCGAGACGGACGAGTAAGCGATTAATTTTTTCAGGTCCCTTTGGGCCATGCACACAAATGCTGCATAGACGATGTTGATCACACCGAATATTGCTATACCATACCTTGCCCATACTGTCTGGTCAGGAAGGATCATGAAGTTGACCCTGAGAATTCCGTAGGTTCCCATTTTCAAAAGCACGCCCGCCAGTATTACCGATATGGGAGTCGGGGCTTCCACGTGGGCATCAGGTAACCAAGTGTGGAACGGGAACATTGGAATCTTGATGGCAAAACCGATGAACAATCCTATCCATACCATCTTGGCGAGATCGAAGCCCCACAACAGTCCCATGTCCTTGATGGCCGGGTCCGCTGCCAACTTGACAAAGTTGAAGGTGTGGGCTGCGGCAGTTCCATCAACCAGTGTGGTGGGGCTCGAAGTGAAGTACAAAGCGATCATGGCCAAAAGCATGAGCACCGAACCTGCCAGGGTGTATAAGAAGAACTTGATTGCCGCGTATTCGCGTCGTGGTCCTCCCCAAATGCCGATGAGGAAGTACATTGGCAGCAGCATCAGTTCCCAGAATACATAGAACAGGAAGAAATCCTGTGCTACGAAGACGCCGAACATGGCCGTCTCCAACAGTAGTAGCAACGCCATGTAACCAGGAACCGATCGTCTTGAAAAGTGATGATCGTCATCCTTTGAAATTCCCCACGGCATGGATGCAATAGTGGCTATGAACGACACCAGGCCGGTCAGCACTATCATGGTGACGCTCAGGCCATCAACACCCACGAAATACTCAATGTTGAAAGCCTGTATCCACACCATGTGGTGGACCAGTTGCAACCCTGTCTTGCTAGGGTCGAACTGCCCCCATAGTGCAACGCATAGCGCCAGGGGGATGGCAGAGCCTATGATAGCCACAGCCCTGGAAAAGTTGTCGAGCAGACCTTGGCTGAACTTGACAACTGGCTTTAGTAAAAGGACCACCGTGATAAGTCCCGTACCCATCAGGGGTACGAAGGTGATCCAGGTCAGAAGTTGGGAGGTGGTTTCGTAGTCCATGGACCACTCCTCAAGCGTAGACGTCAAACAGGAACTGGGAAATAACGATTAGTATAGTTAGTCCAACGGCAAAACCAGCCAGATAACTGGGCAGCCTTCCCGTCTGGACCTTGCGAAGTTGGGCACTGAAAAAGTGGATTATGCCGGCCAGTAGATTCACCGCACCATCCACTATGTATTTGTCGATGAGTCCATCAATTACACAAAGACCCTGTCCGATCCTGCCACTCAGGTTGACGATACCATCCACGATGACTGTATCGAACCAGCTTGCGGCTTTTCCGGTAAACAAAAATCCACGGACCGCAGTAGCGTGGTAGGCTTCGTCCACGTAGTATTTGTTATAGATGACCTTGTGGATACCGCTGAATCGATCCTTGAGCTTCTGGGGCAATGGATTTTTGCGGTCTTTGTATAACCACCTTGCTGTCAACCATCCCAAAGTCGCGATTCCAATGGACGCCAAGGCCATCCATGGCTCTATGTGGTGTGCTTGTTCAGGATCGAAGACTTTGGGCAGGTGTTCCGCTGCCTCGAAGACGGGAGCCAGGAAATGTTCCAGAACCGGATGTGCGCCCGTAAGCCACTGGGGAACTCCCAACACCATAGCCAATACAGCGAACATGGCCAGAATCGCAAGGACCGTGGTGACTACAGGCTTTTGTTCCTGCGGCTCGTGTCCGTGTATTTTTACGGTGGGTCCCGTAAACGTCATGTAGTAAGACCTAAACATGTAAAACGCAGTAAGTGCGGCAGCGATGAATCCCACCAACCATATGCTCCATCCAGGCACCAGGAGGTAATTCGAATTGAAGGCCTGCCAGAGAATTTCGTCCTTGGAGTAAAACCCGGATGCTATAGGAAAGCCTGCGATGGTAATGCATGAGATCAAGTACGTCCACTTGGTTATGGGCATTACCTTGCCCAGACCTCCCATCTTGCGCATGTCCTGCTCGTGGTGCATGGCCATGATTACAGAGCCTGCACCCAGGAACAAGCATGCCTTGAAAAAGGCATGGGTCAATAGGTGATAGGAACCAGCCCAATATGCTCCCACTCCGACTCCAACGAACATGTAACCCAACTGTGATACGGTAGAGTAGGCGAGGACCTTTTTTATGTCGTATTGGAAAACTCCGATGGTTGCCGCGAAAAATGCTGTGGCAACTCCCACTACAGCTATGATTGTCATGGCTAATGGACTGTGAACATACAGGAAATTGAACCTGGCGACCATGTAGACACCTGCCGTTACCATGGTAGCTGCGTGGATCAATGCGGATACTGGTGTTGGACCAGCCATGGCATCAGGGAGCCAAACGTACAGTGGGATCTGTGCGGACTTTCCAGTGGCACCGATGAAGAAGAAGATACCCACCAGGGTCAGTACTGGTATACCCCAAAGCTCCTTGCCCGCCACTGCGTCCATCAGCGCCGGCAATTCACGGAAGGTGATACTGAAGTGACCCGACATGGTGTATCCGCTTTGAGTGCCATGTGACCATGCTCCACCCACGGCCCAGAACAGGATGAAGAATCCTACAAGAAAACCGAAGTCACCGATACGGTTGACAACGAACGCTTTCATACCTGCCTTTGCGTTGTTCAGATCCGTATACCAGAACCCGATCAATAGATACGAGCAAAGGCCCACACCTTCCCATCCTACGAACATCAGGAGAATGTTGTCGCCGAGCACCAAAAGGAGCATGGCAAAAAGAAACATGTTCAAGTGAGAGAAAAATCTCCAGAATGATTCATCATCGTGCATGTAGCCAATGGAATAGATGTGAATTAGGGAACCGACGAACGTCACGATCATGGTCATCATGCCACTCAGTGGGTCCATGGCAAAGGCCATGCCTGCTTTTGCTCCTCCCACGTCGAACCATGTCCATAGGTGCGTGACCATGGTGCGAGAGTTTTCATCGAGTCCTAAGAGCTTTATAAATGCCGTCAAGGCCACGATGAAAGACAGCCACGGAAGAGTCACACTCACCGCAATGATAGGGGCCTTTCCCCATCTGGCCTGTAATCTTTTTCCGAAGGCTCCTGAAATGAAAGCACCGATGGCAGGGAAAAATGGAATGAGCCAAAGGTAGCTTATTTCCGTGATGGTTTTTTCCACTTCCATGGTCTCAGCCCCGTAACTCGTCGGCGCGATCCACGTCAATGGTTCGCAGTCTTCGGTGCAAGGCAATCACCAGGGCCAGGGCTACAACAGCCTCGGCCGCCGCCAGCACGATTAAAAACAGGGTAAAAATAGGCCCTTCGACTCCTTCGCCACCAAACCTGGAGAAAGCGATCATGTTCAATCCAGCGGCATTGAGCATCAACTCGATGCCGATCATCACCGCTACGGCGTTCTTTCTGGTCAGAACGCATATGATTCCCAGGGTGAACAACATTGCTGCCACCACCAGGTAGTGGTTGAGGCCAACATTGATAATGGGCTCTATGATTTCGGTCATGAGCTGGCCTCCTCGTTCTTTTTGATGTCCCGTGTTGCGATTTCAGAATCTGTCGGAATCCTGGCGATGACCACCGATCCAATTACGATGGCGAGAAGTACGACGGACAGAAGTTCGAATGGCAAAAGGGCGGAACTTAGTAACTCACCGCCAATGCTGCTGGTGCTGGGGGTGTAAGGTCCGGGTGGAACCTGCTTCCATGGGGCCAGTACCGCAAGGCTTCCAAGAATGGCAAACACCACCAAGCCCAGGATGCCAGCTCCCATCCAACCCATCAACCCAGAAGACCGGCTGGATTTGTAGGCTTTTTCGATGTTGCTCGTGAACATTACAGCAAATAGCATTAGTACGAGAATACCGCCTACATACACCATTAGTTGGACCACAGCCACGAAATCCGCTGCCAGCATGGCGTATAGCCCGGCCATTCCAAAGAAGGTTCCAAGTAGGGAAAACACGGACCGGACGATGTTTCGAGACATTATTGCGAAGGCTGCGCAGCCAAGTGTCACAGCAGCAATAAAATAGAAGATCATGTCCGCAAGATCGAAAGAGTCCACATTGATCCAAAGCCAAACTATCAACACGGCAGCCGCAGAGCAAACCAGGGCACCTGTGGCAATAATGAGCTTGTAGTGTTTGCGTAACAAGTTCATCATGATCCCCCTCCTTGCTCTGTCTTACCATCCGTCGATTCGTTTACCATTTGGGGTGCAGGCGCCCAAAAACCAGGGAGTCTTGCACGTACGATCGACCCCAGAGGCTTTCTGGGGAGGACCTCATCCTTCTTGGCTTTAGCCACCGGTACAGGTTTGTCGACGAAGTTCATGATGAGGTTGGCTTGATGGCGCATGCCTCCTTCGAATTCATGGGAATGCTGAATGGAACCAGTGGGGCAGGGCATCACGCACATTCCGCAAAACATGCACAACGACCAATCCACCTGGGCTTTGGTCAACATGCGCCCTTTCTCGGGATCCTTTTCCACCTCGATCTGGATTGCACCGATAGGACAGGCTCGTTGGCATGCTTTGCAACCTGTGCAGATGTTGATATCTATTTCCAGCAATCCCCTGGATCGTTCAGGCAGCATGGTGACAACTGGTTTGCCGGACCTGTCGGGATACTGGATGGTATTGGGTTTTCGCAACATGTATGACAATGTGACGGCAAAGCCGTCCCCCAGGCTTTTTACCGAACGTCCGATGGCTGCGAAATACTCACTAATGCTGCCCATCAGTGGGCCTCCTTGAGATGGGCGCCATGATGGCGTGCTTTATTCTTGACCTTGCGATGGGCACCATAACGGCGTACCTGAACTGCAGGGTCAAACTTGTATTTTTTACCGCGTTGAAGAACTTCGAATATACTCAGCTTGTCTCCCACTTTCTTGGCATGGTAACGAACCCGCCAAAAGAAGATGAGCACCAATAGGAAGCCAAAAGCTGCTGTTGCAAAATGGATCAACCAATCGATGGTAGAACCACTGGGAATCACAACCTTGTATGCTGCAACCGCCAAGAGACTAACGAATGCGATAGGTGTCAGGTACCTGTAACAAAGGCCCATGAGTTGATCCACCCTCATTCTGGGCAGCGTCCATCGCATCCACAATACTACGAAAGAACCTACTGCGGCCTTGAAAAAGAAGACTCCGAGGCCTAGCACTTGCAGCCAGAATGAGTCTGCCTGTTGTGCCGGGGTGATTCCTGGTACTTGCCAACCACCAAAAAATACGGTGGTGGCTATGGCGCTCATGAGAAAGATATTTGCAAATTCACCCAGGAAAAACCCAACGAATCGCATGCCGCTGTATTCGGTGTTGTACCCAGCCACCAATTCGCTTTCAGCCTCTGGTAGGTCGAATGGAATACGATTGCCTTCGGCAACTGCGGCTATGAAATAGGTGAAAAACGCCAAGAAGGTAAATGGATTATGAAAGATGTACCAGTTCCAGGGCCATCCTCCAGTCAGATACCAGACACCGGCTATTCCGCCCTGTCCTTCAACTATGGTCTGCATGCTGAGGCTGCCTGCCAGCAATACCACGATCATGATGGAAATGGCAGCGGGAATTTCGTATGACACGATCTGTGCAGCAGCCCTTACTCCACCGATAAGTGCCCATTTGTTATTCGAAGCCCAGCCTCCCATCAGGATACCCACCACCACCAGAGATGTAATGGCAAGCAGGAACAAGGCTCCAACGTTGATATCTGCCGATATGAGCAACTGACTGAAAGGGATGGCCACGAACGCGCCGTATACACCAATCATGATCCAGTAAGGAGCCAGACGGAACAAGGGCTTATCAGCCGCTTCCGGAATGACATCTTCCTTGGTCAGCAGCTTGAGTCCGTCGGCAAGCCACTGCAAAAGGCCCAGAGGCCCGACCCTGTTGGGCCCCACACGGCTTTGAGCTCGTCCTGAGACCCTCCGTTCCGCCCACGATAACACACCGGCTGCAACCAGGGCGATTACGAAGACCACTACTGCCACCAGTACGATCAGTATGGCGGAGACAATCTGTGCCCAGAATGGGCTCAGGTTCCAGGCGTCGTTCAGGTATCTTGCCAGGTCAGAGAGGTTTTCCATGGTTCAGCGATCCATTTCCGGTGCGATGGTGTCCATGGTGGCTACAACGGCCACCAGATCCGCTATCATCAACCCCGGGCTGATGTACTCGATCATGCTAAGGGCAGAAAAAGAGCTCGAGCGCCACTTTGCACGATAGGGGGTGTCGGAACCATCAGAGACGAGGTAAACTCCAATTTCCCCTCTTGCTCCTTCCACCACCGAGTAGACTTCACCCTCGGGGGGCTTTATCTTTCTGGGCACCTTGCCCATTATCTCGCCTTCAGGCATTTTTTCGATGGCCTGTCGAATTATCCTGCTGGACTGCCGCATCTCCTCTTCGCGAACATCCCACCTGTAGAAACAATCGCCTACTGTTCCCCTGTCGCCTTTTCCTCCAACGGGAACATCAAACTTGAACTCTGAATAAACCGAGTATGGTTGATCGCGCCGAAGATCCCAGTCAACGCCGGAAGCCCTGAGATTTGGTCCAACCAAACCATATGCCACGGCGTCTTCAGCACATGTGGGTGCGATACCGAGCATTCTGTTGAGCAGGATTTCGTTTCCTGAAATCAAAGACTGCAACTCGTAGGTTACCTTGTCGAACCTGTCGAGAAATTTGATGATCCTGTCGAACCATCCCTCAGGTGCATCATAGGCAACTCCTCCGATCCTCATGTAGTTGAAGGTCAGACGATTGCCGCAAAGTTCTTCGAAGAGATCGTTGATTATCTCACGCTCTCTGAGCAGGTAGACAAACGGAGTGTATGCTCCCAGGTCCATGGAGATACAACCAAGGGTTACGCAGTGGTTTGCGATGCGGTTGAGTTCACAAGCGATCACACGTAAAAATTCCGCTCGCCTCGGAACTTCGATTTCCATCAGCCGTTCTACTGCCATGGCCCATGCCTGGTTTGTGAACATTGCTTCTAAGTAATTGATACGATCGGTATAAGGCATGAAGTTGGGGTAGGTCTTGCCCTCGGCCATTTTTTCCAGGCCCCGGTGCAGATAACCCATGTCTGGAACTGCCTTGTTCATTATCTCGCCGTCAGTGTGTAATACGAATCTGAGCACACCATGGGTCGAAGGGTGATGGGGGCCCATGTTCAAGACAATTTCATCACGGGGTTGATCGCGGCGATATTCCGTCATACCTCGTCCTCCCCGTCTTTGGAAGGCGTTATTTCTTCAGGCTTAGCTTCTGATTCCGGCTTTACCTCTGATTCCGGCTTTGACTCGGTCTTTGGCTTGGCAACAGGCTTTTTCTTCTTTTTCTTTTTGCCACCTGGTTCCACCCTGGCATAACCAGGTCGCAACGTGGGAATTCCCTGGTAGCTATCCTGTTCCTTGTAGTCCTTGCGTAGTGGGTGTCCAACCCAGTCTTCCGGTAACACCAGTCTGCGAAGATCCGAGTGCCCTGAGAATCTGACCCCCAGAAGATCGAAAATCTCTCGCTCGTACCAGTTGGCAGCAGGCCAGATGTCTTCTATGGTCTGAAGTGTGGGTTCTTTTCTGTCCACCCTTGTTTTGAGCACGAAAGTGTGACGGTTCTTGTAAGAGAACAGGTGGACTGTTACCTCTATGCTGTCGTCTTCCGGATAGTCCGTTCCAGTCTGCGCCCTGAGAAAATCGAAAAACAAGTCGGGCTCGTCTCTTGCTATGCGCAAAGCATCGTGCCAGTGGTCCGATGCGATCATGGCAAAGGGATCACCAGCAAGCTCGTCATGCCATTGAACGTCGACAGAAAGCTTCGCAGCAAGGAAATCTTTTATTGCTTCAGGAGTCATCTTCGCACTCCTGTGAAACCTGGGGCCACGGATCCTTCGGGCCTGGTACTTTGCCCCATGCCTTTTTCAGCCATGGTTCCTTTTCGATAATCTGCTGTACCAGCATCAGACCTTCCGTCAGTGACTCGGGTCGGCACGGACAGCCAGGCAGGTACACATCTACCGGTACTATCAGGTCGCCTCCTTTGAGCACGGAATAAGAGCCCTGGAAAAGTCCTCCCGTGTTCGCACATGAACCCATGGCGATAACGTATTTGGGTTCGGCCATTTGATCATAGAGTCGCCTGATTCGGCTTGCCATCTTGTAGGTGATGGTACCTGCCAAGATAAGCACGTCAGCCTGCCTAGGGGTAGGCCTGAAAACCATGCCAAATCGATCCGTATCAGTACGAGGACCACCAGTCTGCATCAACTCGATGGCGCAGCAGGCCGTGCCAAACAGAAGATACCAAAGGCTGTTTTTTCTGGCCAGATTGAAAAGAGAGTCGATGCGACCAGCAACTGCTCCACCTGCAGGTCCCTGCTCGACGATTACTTCATCGTCTGCCTTTTCGTCGATTTTTTCGTCGATCACTTTTTCGTCAGAAGAGCTCACCTTGGAACTACTCCTTTCCACCGACTTCCACTTCCACACATTCACCTTTTCCAAGAGTACGAATCCAACTCAGATCGCCCCGTGCCCATGCATAGATCAGGGCGATGAACAACACCACTAGGAAAAAGGCCATCTCTGCAAAGGCAAGTACGCCTTGACCAGATTCAACCAGTTTCTTGAATATGACGGCCACGGGCATCACCAACGCAACTTCTACATCGAAGATCACGAAGATGAGAGCGATGACATAGAAACGGTTGTTGAAGTTGAACCATGCCAATCCGAAGGGTTTCTCCGCACATTCGTAAGTGACTACCTTTGCCGCGGTGGGGTTCTTGGGGCGAACCAGCCAACCCACCAGCAAAAAGACGAACAGCGCCACTCCCGTGACCAGGATAAACCCGAAAACTGTTGCCAGCTTGAATGCCATCTAGGTTCTCCAGTTTTGGTGTCAGTGTGGGAAAGAAATATTAACTTCCGCTGGTTGTCAAGGAATTCTGTAAAAGTTGCCGAGATTAGGTTTGAGATCAGTTTCATGTATCACTTGAAAAATGCACTTTATCCTATTGGATAGATGAACCTTGTTTCTTTTTATATTGGAAAGTGGCGGGCAGAGCCTTGGCGAACTTTGCACCTTGTCCATAAAAGTCCATTCATCTGGCTCAAAAACCATTGGTATGGTTTTTTTTGAGAGAACAGTCTGGAAAGTCTAAGAAAGTCCGTGGATGAAAGTGGCTTGGTTGACAAGAGGTTTCTCTGGTAATATAAGCAGTTGAAGTGTTTGTTGCCAAACTTCGTTCCGGGAGAATGAGTCATGAGAACGTTGCTGTCATGGTTGTTGGCTGGTGCCGTGTGTTGTTCGGCAGGTTGTTATTACCGCGCCCAGCATAAACAGACAAAAGCCGACAGCTCTTTTCTGAGCGAAGCCGAGGCCGAATCCCTCATCGAAAAGCGCTTCGAGGAATATGGAATAGAGCCTATTTCCAACATGAAGCTCAAGAGGGACGGTGTCAGCTTTACCGCTGATGGATACGACAGGGACATAAGGGTAGGGTTCGAGTATCGTTCCCATGAGGGAGGCGATTTTGAAGGCGAACCAGGTGGAAATCCAGAAGGCCTTACCGATGCCGAAATCGAGGCGCTTAGGAAACGCCAGGATGCTTTCAGGGAGTATTTTCTCATTGTTCCGGAGGGCAGCCGTGATGAGGTTGAGCAGGCGGTAAAAAAGTTTATAAAAGACCTGTTTTCTTGGGAGGTTCTCAAAAAGGCCAAGGTGAAAAAAACCGACAGCTTGTTCCCGGAAAAAGACACGAAGCACGAAAATCCCCTTCCTTGGGAATCGGCTGGAGATTTAAAGAAAAAGCGCGAGGAGATGGAACGAAGGGAAGAGGAAAAAAAATCAGAAGGGCAACAGGACGATGATGTATGGGATGATGATTTCGAAAGCAGCGGAAAATCATCCAGTAAAGAATTGTCGGGTAATCATTCTAAGGACCGTGATGAAGACAAAGCCCAGGATGATGGAGAATCAAAGAGTTCCTCGGATGACGATGTCTGGAATGACGAGGACGAAGATTTCTGATAACCCAGGAGTCCGTTGAATGCAAGGCAAGTGTCCAGGCTGCGGTAGAGAATATGAGATCAGTGATGATTTTGTTTCCATGGGTGGAAAGGCAAAGTGCCCGCACTGTGTCCAGGAGTTGGTTTTTCCATCCAAAGACGAAGATCGTGAAAAAAAGCGTCTCCTGGACCAGACTCGCATAGACCCGAATCGAGCAAACTCAACAACTCGGGTGGAGCCGGACGAGGTGGATGCTCGTTGTCCTGATTGCAACAGGTTTTTCAAGGTAGATTCCCAGTACCTTCGTATGGGAGGCGATGCAAAGTGTCCTCACTGTGGGCAGACTTTGATTTTTGATGTACCAAGTCAACCTCCCGCACCCAAGCCTCCGCCTGACGATCTGTGGTCTGACAATACCTCCCAGACAGTGGAGCTGGGTTCGAGTCCCCAGATGTTCGAAATGGATGAACCGCAAGAACAGGCAGAGGGTCCGGACGAATTTGAGGTGGATCTGCAACATGGCGATCCTTATTCAGGTACAGGGGACGTGGAACTTCCGGAACTGAGTGGTCTCAGGAATGATGAAGATCTTGACCATATGTCCACAGAGGTAATGTCTGCGCCAGTTGATGATGACATGCCCACCCCGGATGAAGATGATGAGAGTTTTATCGATCAAACTCAGAAGTTACCACGAGACGTATCTGTACAAGCTCCGTCAGAAGATCTGGATTTGGTAGTTGGTCAGTTGGTTACTGATTCCTCAGAGTTGGGCGAGTCGGTATCGGAAAAAGATGATGGTGGAGCGAATTTGCCCGATACAGATTTTGGATCTGGTTCGGTTGTGGGAATGGATGAGTCGTTGGAGTATCGGGATTCAACCAGGGAGATGGATGAAAATTTGGCTGCTGGACTGATCGAGTCTAGCATGCAGTCGACGGCTATGGACCATGAATCAGATTCCATGGATTCCGTAGATGTAGATCAAGCCGATCCTTTGAGCGACCCAGGCTTTTCCCCTGAATGGGATCTTTCGCAAGGCAGTGAGCTTGCAGATGTTGGAGATTTTGCTGAGGATGACCAGTTTTCAAATCCTGAAGAGGGTTTTTCAGAAGAAAGTGACATTTCGGGTGGTGAAGACCTTTTTGAGAATAATGATCTTTCGGATGACTTGGACGATTTGCCAGGGACTTCATCCGACAATCAAGATGATGAAGTGGTTGTCGGAATTTTAGAGACGGATGAATCACAGGACGACATAGACGAAGATGTAATAGGAGAGGACGGGGATTCTGAGGATTCTGTGGGACGGGAAGTTATTCAAAGTGGAGATTCCGAAGAGGAACAGGGGTATCCACAGGAAGATATTACCCGTGATTCCGAGCATGGAGGTACATGGGGCGAGGATGATGCTCAGCTTTCGTTGGATCAGGATTCGTTGCTTCTTCTTGATAAGCAGCAGGAGGAATCCGAGGTTTCCTTTGTTGGGCTTGCATCCAGTGAAGATTGGGCGACAGCTGCGGCAGCATGGGCAGAGAGTGGTTTTTCCTCGGACCAGATGCCCGAATTCATCAAGTCGGAGCCACCTCCTGATGAATCAGAGGATTTCAGCGATGAAGAGATAGAAGAACGTGATGAAGATGAATTGCCTCCTAGTTCGACCAGAACCTTGAAAGATGGAGATAGTCTGGACGCTATGAAATCCAGGGGGGTTTTGGAAGATGCTGGTTCGGTGGAAGTCTCCGATGCAGACATAATGGAGATCAGCACTGATGAAGTCGAGCAGGTCCCTTCTCAGGTTGTAGTACCTGGATCATCTGCCGACGATCAAGCTGTATCGGGCGGTGGTCAAGTCTCATCCATGCCTCAACAACCCTCTGTTGTACGCAAGGAAGTCTCCGCAGGTTCCATGGATTTACAGGGTATACTTGAAAAACTCTGGAACCCACCGGTGTTGGCCGGAGTGCTTGGAGTCTTGGCTGTTTTGATCATTGGACTATTCTGGTTGTTGACCGGTTCTGATGAAGATGTACAGGCTGTGGTTTTTCCCATGGATCATACGAGTGCCGAGGCGATCCAGGCACCTGCTCCGGACATATACAAAGCAAAGGACTCAGCCGCAAAACACTATGGACTTGGAAATAGGCAGGCCTACCTAGGGCATTTTGAAGATGCTCTCGACGAGTACCAAAAAGCTTGCCGGTTGGATCCTGGTTTCCCAAATCCACATCGAGCCATGGGTGCCATATATGCTGCCTTGGGAAAATGGAAACTTTCACGCACGGCATACGAGACTTACTTGAGGCTTGCTCCCCAAGGCCCTGATTCAAGTCAGGTCAGAGAAATAATCAGGAAATATAACCGGAAATGAAAGAGTGGAAAGCAGGAATTTAGCTTTCTAGATTCCAGCCACTATTCCAAACGTAGCCCTATGCTCATTGACCTCGATGCCATTTCTTACACGAGCGAAAGTGTATTCGGCCATGATCTTCAAATTGCTCAAAAGTAGATAGGTAATGTTTGCGGTATATGCTTCCTGGCGGATTTCCGGATCATCGGAATCGACGTAGTTGAACAGGAGAATAATCTGCATTTGCGCAGGATCGTTGAGTACATTGGCTATGGCTTGGGCAATCAACCCCTGGGTGAAAACCGGGCTTGTCTCTGACGTCGTTTGATAGGCTGGTTTGATGTCGCGCCGCTGGATGTATTGAAGGTTCAACTCGGCCTTTCCTAGCAACAAGGTTATGTCCGGTCCCCAAACGTTGAGTTCATTGTTCCACTTTTGCCCGTCCGAGTTCCTGGTAAGGCGTTCTTTGCCATAGTATGCAAAGAGTCCCAATCTTATGGGACCCATGAGTTGAGACACGCGCAGCGAAAAATGTTTAAACCTGTCAGCGTCGAAATTTTCCCCAACATGCTCAATGCTCAATCCCATGCCGTTGGAGATTGTGGCAGTAAGCTGCAATCCCATGTCAAACTCGGTTTGAATGGCCATACCCCTATCGTAAGAAAGAGACGTTGTGCTCTCTTTGGGGGTCGCCTCATAGATGAGATAATCTTGGAACGTAGATCTGAGATTGTGCCTGAACAATCCAGTGGGAATTTGAAATTGACCTATCGTTACATCTATCCGAGAGCCAAATATGTT
>CAYSLH010000024.1:0-31142 GCA_964431605.1 uncultured Myxococcales bacterium | reverse complement strand
GCAACCCGTGCCGTCCTGCTGCGGCTGCTGCTCGCACGCCCCGGTGTCCGGATTGAACACTCCCACGACGCATACCCCGTCCAGGGCACTGCAGTCCTTCTCCTCACCGTTGTATTTTTGCTCTGCGCAACCAAAGAGAAAAAATACGCACTCGCTTAACAAAAACAGACCTGTTGCAATCTTTGCAAACCTTTTCAAAACTCACCTCCCACGCAAAACGGCGTTTCTATCTTCACCTTGGATAACACCACCAGATCGTCCGGCCGAATCTCTCCTCTTTGTATATCGCCGCACTCGTAACCCCCGGGCTCCACAGCCCAGATATCCACCCATTCCACTGCTGCCACCTACTGCTCCCCGGGAAAGACCACCCGCAGCCGGTAGCTCCCCTCCCCTGTGCATCCGGCGGTTACCAAAAAAGATCAACAACCCAATCCCGAGGGCGCCCCCAGGCCACACAGCACGGACAAGGCCTCTTACAAACCGCGACACGGTCGAAAACCTCGTGCAACTCCCCATGCTGCCCTTTTGACTCGCCTCCAACATCGACAGGTCCTCTCATATTCGCTCGACCGGCTTATCCAAAACCGGCAATTCCATACCATGATATCTATAAAATATCATACGACTTTGGCTATCACAACAACCGATCGGACACTGTTACGTCAAATATTTTGTGTCACGGTCAAGAAAGTAGTGAGAACTCCTTGATTTGAATTTTCATTCTAAATACAGCAAACAAGATACGATCCATGGATGTGCGATCCGAAAAGACAGCCATAGGTCTCGTTCTGCGACATACCTCTCTGAACCTTCATTAAATGTCATTCGTAGTTCTTGTCATCTTTGCCACTTTTCGTCTTTGAATGTGTATAAAACTATTGGGTCGTCCAGGGTATTAGCCAAGCCCCTTACTATGTCTGGATATGATTTATACCACTTATCAGAAAACCTACGTGCTGCAAAGCGAGCCTTGTCTTTAGTTTTCGCATTCATGATTCGATGAAGGTCTTTCTTCGACTTTCTCCAATCTGATTTTTTACACTTGTTCTCGAAGTTTCGAATGCCACGTCACTAGGAAATACAGGCCATTCAAATTTTAACTGGTTCATGTTAGTATGGCCCAATTGGCCCAATTGCTCAATGTTTCAAACCTGTCCAAACGAGGTGCTCCATGGGTAAATATACAAACCTGCTTATACTTGGAGCGTTGTCATTCGTCTTTTTCTCCTGTGATGCCAGCCCGAAGATCGACACGGACAAACTATGGCCATGTGAGACAGACTCCGATTGCGGTGGTGACTGCGTATGCCTCGACGGGCAGGTGTGTGTGCCAAGCGAAGAATCAGCTGGCTACGGAGCATGTGCTCCATGTGAGTATCCAGAAGCCGATTGCGATGATTCGCCTGCTACCGGGTGCGAGACAACCCTGGATTCCAAGGCTAACTGTGGAGCTTGCGGAGTCCAATGCGCAGACTACCAGGAGTGTAATGATGGTAAATGCGAAGGCTGTATCGACTCTGACAATGATGGCTATGATGACAAAGACTGTGGTGGTACCGACTGTGATGATTCCAACCAGGACATCCATCCCGGCGCACACGAGGTATGCGGTAACGACATAGACGAAGACTGTAATGGCCACGATCTTCTCTGTGACTGTGACGATGCGGATAATGATGGGTTTTATGATGGGGTATGCGGTGGTACCGACTGTGATGATTCCAACCCGGACATCAATCCAGGCGCAGACGAGATAACCTGCAACGGCTCGGATGAAAACTGCAATGATGAAGACGGTATCTACGACGACGCTCCTGATGGAGACACGGATGGGTTCGATATATGCGCGGTAGAGGACCAGGGTGATACAGACGGCAAGCCGGCCGATTGTGATGATTCAAATGATAGTATCAACCCAGGGGCACATGAAATCTGCGGAAACGACACGGACGAGGATTGCTCTGGTGACACAAACGACCTGGATGAGGACCAAGATGGCTTTGTAGCTTTCGCAGACAGTAGCGAAAATTTATGTGGCGGTACTGACTGTAATGACAATGCAGCCAACATCAACCCTGGCCAAACGGAGCGTTGCGGAAACAACGCGGACGAAGATTGCTCCGGTCACACAAACGACCTGGATGAGGACCAAGATGGCTTTGTAGCTGTCGCAGACAGCAACGCAGACTGTGGTGGTACTGATTGTGATGATTCCGACCCTGATATCAACCCGAACGCCCGCGAGATCCCGTGTAACGACGTGGATGAAAACTGCAATGGTAATCAAGACGACAACCCGGACATGGATGGAGATGGATATTTCTTATGTGGAACAGACGAGATGAATCCAGATTGCGATGATTCAAACCCGGATATAAATCCAGACGCTGACGAATCTCTATCAGGCGATATCGGCTCCGGCAACCCTTGTTTTGATTGCCTGGACAACGACTGTGATGGAACAGTGGACTGCGCGGACATTGGCTGCAAAGACAGCGACCCGGCCTGCAACTCTTGTTCCGATCAAGACCATGATAATTGGCCCGAGTGTTCCACCGTGCCTGGCGATTATTGCAATGACTGCGACCCAGACCCTGACATAAACCCAGGGGCAGACGAAATATGCGGCAACAAAGTGGATGAAAACTGTGACGGTAATCTTGACGAAATAGATAGAGACGGAGATGAATTTTTTGCTGAATGGGATGGATCTAACTCCCCTCATCACTGCGATATAGATTCACAATACATAGACTGCGACGATCATGACCCGTGGATCAACCCAAACGCTACCGAAATATGCGACGGACTCGACAACGACTGTGACGGCTTGACGGACAACGTGGACACAGATGGAGACGGAGCAAGTGCATGCGACAACACGGACTGTAACGATAGTAATCCGTCCATCCACAAAGGCGCTGACGAAGTATGCAACGACAACATGGACAACGACTGTGATGGAGACACTGACTGCGCAGACCCGGATTGCATGACTGATGCGAATGTTTGCCCTGACTCATGTTCTGACACGGACGGAGATGGGTGGGCTGACTGCGGTGCTAACGGCCCTGACTGTGATGATGACGACCCCAGGGTCTACCCTGGACAGCTACCCCTTTGTAATGACAATGATAATAACGATTGTCAAAACATCAATTTACGAATCCAGTGGTTTGCGGGCCAAGACAGCCCTGGGAATAAAGATGATTCGACCATGGATGCATCGTTCGATGGGCCTACTGCCCTTAGTATGGGGGAGAAAAATTTCGACGTTCCAGTACTGTACGTAGCGGACACGGGAAATAACACCATCAGGGAAATCAACCTGAACACCACAGATGTGATCACCGTGGCAGGTATCAATAACCAGGGCATCGATGATTACGTGGATCATGGGACGATGGAAGAGGTATCGCTCAAATCTCCCTCTGGCCTGTTGTGGCTAAGCTCTGTCATTGGAAATGGGTTCTTGTTGGTTGCGGACACGGAAAACCATGTAATCAGGCTTGTGAATCTGAACAGGAACCCAGGCTCGGACGATGACTACATCGTGACCATCGCAGGGGATGGGGAATCAGGCTACGAGGATGGAAGCTTGCACCAGGCTGAGTTCCATAGCCCACAGGGAATCACCATAGACGAGTTTGGAAACATCTACATAGCAGACACTGGTAACCACTGCATAAGAAAGATCTCTCGGTATGGATGGGTGAGCACTTTTACTGGTCAGTGTGGAGAATCAGGCTTTGTTGATGGAACCAAGTATGTTGCCATGTTTGATACCCTCACGGATATTACATATGTGGGAGATGGAGTCTTTTTGGTTACAGACACGAGCAACCACAGGATTCGTTACGTGACTGCAGATGGTGCGGTCACGACATTGGTGGGAGCCCAGGCGGGATTTGCAAATGGATACAGCAATGTGGCAAGAATGCAGTCCCCGGGGTTCATGGTCGTAGACTTGCAAGATGGAGAAGTGCTTTTTTCCGATATGGGTAATTTCAGGATTCGTGTGCTCCAACCAGTACCGCAAGAGAATGATATCTGGACAGGAACCCTGGCGGGAGGCGGCGTGACTCAGCTCGGAGCCTACCCAGTAGATGCCTGCGAGGCGGACCTAGGCCCGGTAATAAAAGGACTGGCCCTTCATCGATTCGAAGGGTCACAAAGCTCCGGGGAGCTATACCTGTCTTCCGGAAACAAGATTTTTCAGATAATATTAAACTAACTCCCCAAGTTGAAAACGCCTCTCATGCCCATGATCACATTGATTAAAAAATAGATCTTTTCATCGAGAAGCTGTGTATGTGACAATTATCTCGTGAATAGAAATTCAAAAACTCCATGCCTGTCAGCCATGGGAATCTTCCTGCTGGTGGTATCGTTTGGACTCCAGGCAAGGGCTTCATATGACCTGCAGGTCACCATCACGGGCTCCGGTGCCATCGAGTTCAGCCCTTCCGGAACCTCCTGTGGACAAGGGTGTTACCGGTATGCCAACTGGACACTGGTAACCTTGACCCCAGTGCCGGAACCAGGCTGGAGCTTCGACAGATGGGACGGAGCAGGTTCCGGGAGCAACAACCGGTATGTACTCATGGATGGCGACAAAAGCATAACTGCATATTTTTCCCAAGATTCCGGTACCGCCACCCAGATAGACGTTGCAACAGACCAGGTGATAAACCCATCGATCATCGGCTTGGGTCTGAATTTCGCCACGGCTTTCGTACCCCGAGATCAGTCGGTCAGGCAGGATTTTTTCGACCTCTTGAAAGATTCCGGCGCCTCGTGGATACGCATCGTGCCCCAATATTACGAATGGGAAAACCGGAACAATGACGACTCGAACCCATGGACACAACCGTCGGTGTTTTTATCCGGCTCCTTTGGAGGATGCGGCTGCAACATGTATCACGACTCGAACTGCTTCCCCTTGCCAGGCATCATACTATTACTGTTGTTCGTTGCTCTAAAAAAAAAGACCCGACATGAAGCCGGGCCAATCGACTGAATTCATGATTCGAGTCAGGTCCTGTTGGGAACCTCTCCGGGATGGGGTTTTTCCACTGTTTTATTTATTTTACATGTACTTATGCCTAGAATTGTATATAGAGGACAACTTCCCATCAAAGATGTGGCCATGGGCATCAGTCCCAGCAAACCCCAAAGACTTTTGGGTCCCCAGAAAATCAAACTGAATACGAAAGCTCCCAGCAAAAACCGAAAAATTCTCTCAGCCATATGAACATTATTTGGAAAAAGTCTTTTCATTTTAGCCCTCCTTGCAAGGTTGCCATACAATCTGGGGATTAACTCCACAATGTCAATAGAAATAAGAATTATTATCACTTATAATTACCATCTTGAGTTGTATGGTGCCATGTTGATACAAATGAAAATCAGCACCAACTATTAGCTAAATACTCGTGGCCGGGAGGTGAGTTATGAAAAGTTTTGTAAAGATCGCAAGAGGTCTGTTTTTGTTAAGCGTGTGCTTATTTTTTCTTTGTGGTTGCACAAAGCGCGGCTCTGATCCTTCGACATTGAAGTTGCTTCAACACACCAGTGACAAGGCACTGTTGACCGTACTTGCTAGGCAAGACAGGTGGTCACTCAACCGCCGGACCCTCAAGACCCTTGCAGGTATGGCTCCAAGCGGCAAGCTGGAAAAAATATCAGATACAAAAGACCTCTTGTCAGCAGTGGCAGTTTTGCTCGGAATCGAACATGGCAAAGACACGAGTAAAACCAAGCTGGATGGACTGGACTCTTCGAAGCCAATAGTTGCATCCCTGTTCGAGCCAGTACCGGGCGATATCTCAAACGAGGCTAGCACCATGTTGATCCCCTCCATGGAGCAAATCAACTCAAGCGGTATTCCGGGAATTCGACATACCATATTGCTGAGCGCTACGAATGTTACAGACCTCATGAGAGATCTTCAAAGCCTTTTGAGCAGCATGGGCTTTGAGCAAATACAAAAAAAGGATAAGGCATCAACACCGGTGTATTTGAGGTGGAAGCAGAAAGATTCTTTTGTGGTACTCATCCCTGAAAAAGATCTGGTACGAGTCGAGATCTCCCAAAATGAAATGCTGCCTAATCCTGGAGAGCAGGAGCGAATCTCGACCTTGCTTCGCCAAATGGAAAAAACTCATCCAAAGTCCAAAGCAACATTCAGTTCGCCGGCTTGGCGCTTAGTAACCCGAGGAAAACACATATTGGCATTGCACATCCGTCCTTGGGTTCTGCGTGAACTTTCCACTCAGGTAGGTGCCTATGGGATCGCTAAAGCACTTTCATACGCAGACCCTTCCGAACGAGCCATGCTGTTGGCTGCGGGCATGAGCGAAGTAGCCAACGGCTTTTTGCTCATGTCCAGACAGTTGGCCGAGACCGAAGACGTTGCCCTGGGTCTAGACCTCGAAGGAGGGCTTAGGACCACTTTCATAGCAGGACTCACTGAATATGGCCAAAGGCTCTATAAGGCAGGTGAGAGTAAGACGCCGTTTGATCTTGTTCCAAAATCACAAAGCTCCTTTGCAGCAGCCTGGAACAGGGTGGACCTTGCCTCCATAGTCAACTCGGCAAAACCACTTCCCACATTTTCTACTGTAAAAAACATCACCCAGGCTATGCAAGGAGTGCAGGAATGCGGCTCTTTCTGCTTTTTCCATTTCGTGTTATCAAGCCCGGTGGGATTCGTTCACACCATGCTGTCCTTTCTGCCCGAAAACGTATCCCGCATGATCCCCAGGGGTTTTGCCATCAGTGTAGCAGGTATTGAAGACACTTCCAAAAAGGTCCATGCCGGAGCGGTACTTATGTATGATAAAGGTACAGACACATCCCTGATTCAAGACTGGCTCCAGTCTGACGGAGCCGGAGAACACTTCAGCACCGAACCGTATGAAGAGAACTTACTCGTGCGTGTGGAACTAAGAATGGACACGAGCAAAGAATTCGCAGAAGGGTCCGATAAATACGAAACAAACGAACTGGCTGGAGCAAGTCTGGATCTCCGGAAGTTTCTCGATATCGTGGTCTCACCTTCCATTTCAAACACTTTCAAACAATTCGACACCTTGAGAGTAAAGGCTTGGATGAAAGACAGGACTCTCATGGTTCAAGGCCTGCTGCCACTTTCACAACAAGCTGACATGAAATGGCTAACTCCTGCCATGTTCGGGGGTTCTGGTTGGTCATCTCTCGCCCCTTCATGGAAACAGACCAAGGGCCAGGCATGCCTGGCGCAGGTGACAAGGCAAATGATGAAGGCATTCAAATCGTTGGCTTTTGCTGCTCCTGACCAAAAGAATCGACTGTTGGCAAGGGCCATATCTGATACGGATGATCCCATACGATGCGCCATGCAACAGCCGGACACCAAAGCACAGGCAACTAAGACCAGGGAATTGATGGTTCTGTATGCCGCCGACCTCATGGCGCGAGGCTCCGATCGTCAGGCAGCCCTCTCAATCCTTGCCAAGGGTTGCAAACAAGGCATAAAAGCGGCATGTGAACGATCTGAAAAAATTGCATCAAAACCCACTACGATACAGCGAAAACAACTCGATACAACGAATGTCGATTCCTCCACTAGGGAGACAAAAAAATTCGCAACACTGGGTGCCAAATCAGCAGGAACAGCCATGGGACTATTGAAAGAACCAGAAGTGGGTGGAATTGGCGGTACGCAACCTCCTACACCCCAACCACATCAGGAAAAAGTCAAAGTAAATTCAGGTAAAATTACAGTGATGGGCACGTTACCCAAGGAGGTAATCAGGCGTGTAATCAGACAAAGAAATAAAAACTTCCGCTACTGCTACGAAAAGGAACTCATACGCGACCCAAAGATATCCGGCAAGGTCATGGTAAAATTCACCATTGCAAAAACCGGAGGGGTTTCGAAGGCGAGTGTTCAATCAACGACTTTGAAAAACAAACCTCTTGAATCATGCCTGATCAAAACCATCAAGGCCATGAAATTCCCCAAACCATCAGGAGGAGGAATCGTCATAATATCATACCCGTTCATATTCAGATCCAGCAATTAGGGCTCTATCTCCTGAATTCAAACAAGGCGTACAGTCCGGAACTAATCAGTGAGCAATTCACTACATACATCCATCGCCATCTTTATCTCGGCAGGATCACTACCAGGGCATGAAAGATTTCTCACAAACTCATAAGGGTGTCCCCATCTACTAGGCGAACCCGAGGCAAAGATGGTCACGGTGGAGACCTCGCATGCCACACAAAGGTGCATAGGACCCGTGTCGTTGGTCACTACCAAGTCAAGGTTCCTCATGATCCCAGCCAACTCATCCAGGTCTGTTTTAGGAGCTGCCACTGTCTGGTAGGGCAAGGCCATGGTAAGAGCATCCCTTATGTATTCTTCTCCAGGCCCCCACAGGACTATAATGGTTGCGCCAAACTTCTGCTGAAGGCTTCTGGCCAGTTGTACGTAAAAAGGCACAGGCCACCGTCTTTGCTGTTTTCGGCCTCCTGCCCAAATCCCAATCCTGGGAGCATTGACCTTCAACGACTGCAACCAGTGAGAAAATTTATCGGCACTTGCTTTTCCAAGGTTCGTGCGCAGCTTCGGCGGAGACATCTCAATGCCCAATGGCACCAGCAGTCTCATACGTTGAACCAATTCATGCTCGTCCGGCTCTCCCGGGTCCACCAGGTGGGTATGAAACCCGGAGAGGCTACCATCCCTCGAGAAAGCTATCCTCTCGGGAGCGCCGGAGTAGTATGTCAAGGCAGCGTGGGTGAAGGAATACTCGTGCCACGCACTTGCATCTATGGCCACCTGATAGCCAACCTTTCGACAATCTTCAATGACCTTTCGCCACCTGAAGTGATGTTTGAAAAACCAACGTTTATCCAAAGGGTGCACACGACTAATCCCATCCAATGAAGAGACCACTTGTTCCATACGGCTAGAACACATAAGGCCAATCTCACACGAAGGCCATTGGGAGTTGATGGCTTCGATGATGGGCTGGAGGATAATCATATTGCCGACCCTCTCATCCACCCTCACGAGCAATAGCCTATCTGGATGCCCACCACCGTGCTCAGACGCGACACGCTTGGAGAACAGTCTCCGCGCTACCCAACCCAACATCAACCTGTCTGACCGTTTCATGCCACGCATGGAAGAAAAACCGAATCCCCTCAACGCAAAGGAAGACCGTCTGATATGCTGGTCTCGCCTTCCCCTACCTGTGCAGGCTGAGGAGCTGGAGTCATCAGATCTCCAATTTCTCTAAGAGCGTCGAGTACACGTTCCGGACTCACCAATCTCATACAATCGTGGTGGCTTTCAGGACAAGCGCCATTTCCATGATAGGAACATGGTCGACACTTGAGCTTTGCATCAAGCACCCTCGTGCGATCCTCGAAATGAAACCGGCGTGGGTCCGAGGGACCAAAAATAACTACTGTGGGAATACCAAAAGCGCGAGAAGCGTGGGTAAGGCCTGAATCGCCGCCCACCACCATCGCGGCTTTGCTCAACACAGCGGTTACCGTGCTTAGCTCATCACTGAAACAAGCCGGCAACGAGTGGCCCACCGACTTGTATATCTCGACAGCAATCCTTCTGTCTGCCGCAGCACCCAAAAGAACAGGTCTGATTCCGCGTGTCAGCAAGGATTCAGCTAGAGAAGAAAAATATACGGTGGGCCATCGCATGATCGGCCGAGAAGAATCCAGGCAAAATGCAACAAGCTTTTCATCCGGCTCAATATCGTTTTTCGAATAGAAATCATCCAGGTACTCATCGAGTCTTTTTGGTGCTATGAGACGCAACTTTGTCCCTGGGGATTCCACCCCCAAAACTTTCAATAAATCCTGGTTTCGAACCTGAATGCACATCTGACGATTATTTGTATCGACTTTGAAATTGTAAAACAACCTACCCCAACCTTGGCGATAGCCAACACGAACGGCAATTCCAGAAAGCCTTGCGAGCAAGGCCAGGTGTCCGGTGGAGTCGGGAGAAATCAAAACATCAAAATGTTTTTTTCGTAACAGCTTACTCAACCTGATAGTCTCAAACAGGCTGATACCACTCCCATTCTTCCTTGTGCGAATCACCTCGTCCACTCCTGGGATAGACGCGGCAAGCTCACCCCAACGAGACCGGACAAGGATAGCCACATGAATATCCCCATATTCCTTCAAATCATGCACCAACGAAGACATACAGACCAACCTGGTGGGAGAGGAGAGCTGTACAATCAGCACTTTATTGAACGTGCTCTTGATAACCGGATGGTCAATTGTATTATCGCGTTTCCGTTTCACTCAAAGCCCTTCTCAAACTCCATGGTGCATACCTAATATTCAGCACTAGCAAGATTTTGTCGATTATATCCTTTGCTGTGATCTTTGCACTACTGAAAGATATCATCGTTCAAGTTTTGGATAACGAAACAATAAATCTAAAACGTCTCAGCCAACAAAGACCGGTAAAACTCACCTAGTTTGACTTCCTGTAAATCCATGGCATTTTGCCGAGTTGCTTCATGGCGGGCGTGCGCACCCATTTCGATGGCCTTGTCTGTGTCTGACATCAGTTCGACAATGGCATGCTGTAACGATTTCACATCACCAGGGTCGGTAACGATACCACCACCTCCACTGAGTAAACCAGCTACAGGAGCATCTTTTTCGGTGATAACAGGAACACAAGTTGCCATGGCCTCCAACGCAATCTGTCGATGGATATCACCGGCCTGACTTCTTGAGGGCAAGATTATTTCCACCGTAAAGGCCCTGTGGATCTGCGGCTTATATTCTTCAGTGTGCATACAACGAACCCATGGTTTTCCAGACAGCATCTCACCCACAAATTTATCCTTTTTACTGTCTTTGCGCACATGAACCAGGAACAAGACAGCACCAGGCAATATCTCTTGGACCTCGATCCAGGCATCCAATAGCCATAGAACATCATCCAGCTCATGGTCCAGGAATACCAACCCAGCGACCGGTGAACCTGGTTCGACACCAAACTCTTCCAGGACTTTGTCGGCCCCCTTGCCTGGTCTGAAAACATTCGGGTCAACTTCCCTAGATACTAAAAAAATCCTCTCCCTGTCCATCAAGCCCTTGTCCATCAAGCTCTGTCTCGTTGGTTCATTCATGACCACTATCCCGTCAGCCCTACGGAGTTGCCAGGAATACCTTGGCCCCAACACCCTGTCACTGAATATGGAACGCACCAGTCTTGTCTCTGTAGACATGGGGCGAGAAATCGCAGCCAGGGTATGATCGTGTGACTTGTGACAATGAATAATGTCTACCTCGGAATCCGTCCAGATCTTTTTAAAAGTAAGAAGGTCTCTCATGTGCATGACGGAGCCGGCCTTGGCTGACAAGACAAACCTTGCGTCAACCACAAGTCCTGCCTCCTGGATTTTTTCTCGAAGGTCTCCCTTTCGAAAAGTGTCTATGGCAATTCTAACCTCGCATCCTGCCAGGGACTGTGCTTTTGCCAGTCGAACGACCGATTCGGCCGGTCCGCCAAAGTTGCTCAATGAGATAGCATGTAAAATTCGTAATGGTCTTTGCACCTCAAGCCTCCTTGGCGAGACTACGAATCAAATCCGAAGTAGAATGATCTTTGGAATCCCCCACCACCTCGACCCTACCCCCGTATTGCAAAACCACGTCTCGCTCAGGAACACTCTCCGGGGTATAATCCGTACCCTTGGCGTGAACATCGGGTTTGAGCGCCTCGATTATCCTGCGAACATCGTCAGCGTGAAAAACGATCACGTAATTCACACATCCCAATGCTGCCACCAACTCTGCCCTTTCGTCTACCGGCACCACGGGCCTTCGAGGTCCTTTGAGTCTCCTGACTGATTCATCTGAATTTACAGCCACTACCAGGATGTCTCCCTGCTCGGACGCTCCCTGAAGGTATCGCACATGACCCACGTGAAGCAGATCGAAAGCGCCATTAGCCAACACCAATGTCTTTCCAGCCGCCCTATACGACTCTATGGTTCGTATCAGCGGTTCCAACTCGACAATCTTGTCCTTGTACATACGGCTTTCCCGTTTGCCTTTCCTACAGATCCATGTTCTTCAAAGCAGCCAATAGCTCCTCGCTCCTTACGACAGCAGTACCTGACTTTCCCACCTTTATGCCCCCTGCAACATTTGCGATCTTCATGGCGAGTTCGACGTCGACTCCAGCCACGCAGGCCAAAGACCAAGCAGCCAAAACCGTGTCCCCGGCACCGGTCACATCCGCCACCTCATCAGAACCATACGATCCCTGGAATCGCGTCTGGACACCAGGTTGAAACAATGCCATACCGTTTCTGCCTCGTTTCAACAGGACAGCCTTGGATTCGGTCTTTTCCAACAACCACCTTCCCGCTCTCTCCAAGGCTTCCGGCTCATGGATCCCGAAACCGGCGGCAGCCGCAAGTTCAGGCTCGTTGGGCACAAGAGAACTCACTCCATGAAACATATCAACATGAAACCTCGAATCCACGAAAATATTCTCGCCTCCATCCGCCATGCGGCACACAGTGTTCACAATGCTCTTGCCCACAACTCCTTCGCCGTAATCGGATACAACCACCGCTGATGCATTGTTGCAGGCATGCACGAAGCTTGTCTCGATCTTCAACATCATCTCATGGGATACCTTTGAGGTATTCAAACGGTCAAGGCGTATCATCTGCTGTCTGACCGTATTTATTCCACCAGCCAACACCCGCGTTTTAGTAGTGGTAAACCGATCCTGTTCCACAATGATACCAGAGCAGTCCACACCCGAGTTCTCCAGAGTACGCACCAATAGCCTGCCTGTGGCATCATCACCCACCAGTCCCACGGGCAAAGGATCACCCCCCATGGCCTTGATATTTGCCACCACGTTCGCAGCGCCACCAGGCCGAATCTCTCGATCATCCTCTCGCACTATCAGTATCGGAGCTTCACGGGATATCCTGCTGGTGGTGCCATAAACATACTCGTCTGCAACCAAATCTCCAATGACGACCATTTTCTTTCCTGAAAACATCTTCAATAATTCTGATGCATCTCCGACGTTCATCCCTTTATCTCCCTGGACCTGGCCCTGAACATATAGACAAATCTAGTTTCTGGGCTCGGTCACCTTCCATCTGCGGTGAACCCAGATCCATTGGGCCGGATTCTGTTTTATACGATCTTCCAGCCACTGATTCAAACGCCTCGTAACCTGCTCTACCTGCTCTTTGCGATCAATTCCAGGCTGCAACTCGATTGCAGGCTCGAATACCAACTTATGCCTCCCGTGGGGCAACCGACTCACCAACGCAGGAACGATGGGTGCCCCTGTGGTTTGTGAAATCACAGCCGGTGCATTGATTGTGGATGCAGGCTTTCCAAAAAAATCCACAGGAATTCCCCTTCCAGGGGGCATGTGCTGATCTATCACCAAAATCACAACACTACCGGATCTCAAGGCCCTACTTATCTTCCAGGCAGATGATTTTGCAGGGATCAATGTAACCCCACAACGTTGCCGTACCTCCATCCAAAACCTGTTTACACCTTTCTGAGACTGTTGCCTGGTTACGGCACACAACTCGACACCAAGTGTAGCCATGGCACAAGCGGCAAGGTCAAAATTTCCGAAATGAGCGCTTGCCACTATTACGCCTTTTTGCTTTTCCAATGCCTCGTCCAGATGCCGCCGCCCTTCGATCTCGAACATCTGACTGGCAAGAGCCTGGTTCAATGATGGTGCTCTGAGCATCTCCACTGCTCCTGTGGCCATGTTTCTGAATGCTAAAGCACCAATGCGCATCCTCGTCGCTCTCTCCAAGTTGGGAAATACGAATTCGAGGTTAGCCAGAGCGACCTTTCTCCTGATGGGAATCAAGTGAAACCAGATCCATCCCAATATACGTCCTGTGAGTAAAGCCAGCCATTGCGGCATCGAGCGAAACAGCAAGCTTAGGCAAGTAAGCAGCCAGTACACCCCGTGATACTCTCAAGCAACTCTATTTTTTCTTTTGGTTAGAAGGACAATCCGCCACACTCAAGGATTTCGCAAGTTCTGATTCCAGATCTTTACTCAAACCCTCCAGGGCTGCTCTTACGATTCCGTTTTCATCTATGAGGAAGATGGATGGTAACGATACTGTATCACCCTTTACGATATACTTCTTGGCAACCGTTTCATATGCGTCCACCAGTACGGGAAACGGAGGTTTGGTCTTGTCCAACCACTGGTTGAGTTTTTCCCGGCCCTGTTCTTCTTCGAGCAGTGCAATCATCAAAACCTGGACTTTTTCCTTGTGATTTTTATGGAAAGCTACCACCTCCGGCAATTCCTTCATGCAAGGTTTGCAATCGGTTCTGAAAAAATCCAGGAGCACCTTTTTTTTCTTCTTCCAAGGGGTATCCTTGCCTTTAAAAGCTATATCGCTCAACTTGTGCATGATTCCCTGGATATCCCTGAGAAAAAAGTCCGGAGCGGCCTTACCAACCACCGCCTTTGCCTTGGGGCCTGCAGTGGCCTCAGGAGCCACCAATAAACTTGTAACAGAAATCAAGAAGGTGAAAATCATCATTCTCATGTCTAACTACCTCTCGATCCTTCAAGAAGCGGATATTTTGGCAACAGCAGTTTTGACTGCCTGCTTTACGTGTTGATTCAAAAGATTTTCGATAGCTTTTTTGTTCGCCTTTGCGTGGCTGATGTGTCCACCCTTGGTAGAGGGCAACTCGGTAGTGAAAAGTTCGCGCCCATCAGCTGTCCTGATCAATCTAAGGCCGCCCTCAGCAAATGAATAGTAAGCTCCATCCAACTCTGAGTTGAAGTTACACTTTATGTCCAGTACCAAAAGCATGCCAGCACCCTTATCAATAGCAGCCTTGGATGCTGCAGAGTCATCACCGTTCAGGATGGCCTTGACCTGACTGGCGGGAATTCCACCTGGACGAATTTTCACCCCGGCATCCACCACCCATTTCTGAACCTTGTTGCGGGTCGCAGAGATCAACCTGCCTCCGGTCTTGAGCTTACCGTCTACCGATAAACCAACCACCACCAGGGCTGTGCTCAGGACCTCCTCTGCCGCCTTTTTCTGCTGCTCCAGATCCGCCTTGATCTGCTCTACCAACACTTCACTGGACTGTCCATCTATCACCTGCGGCTCGCGAAGCTTTGACACCAATGCACTCGCTCGTTCGAGCAAGGTCAACGCCTGTTGATGCAACCCTTTCGACGCCAGTTCCTTGGCCTGGTTGAATAGATCCCTGGCCTTGTCAATCCTCTGTCGGGCGATCTTCTTTGCTTTGCCAACCAACTTGTCATACTCAATTTTAGGATATGTAACCATTACATAACAATCGTGGGTCCTTCCCCCGGGTCCATCATACTCCTCACACCACCGCTCGCCTTCCCATGCTCCACGTATGGTTACATTGGAGTCGCCCTCAGCCTTCATCTCAAAATTGTACCCTCCCTTTCCATCAGGGGCCAACTTGGCGTCTATCTTTTGACCAACGAACCTGCCGAGCTTTCCCAGGGCATCTGCCTGTGCCTCTGTGTAAGCAGATTTCTGACTTGCTTTGTTATGGGATTCGCCACAAAAAATCAGAGTGTACTCGGTGTTTACCGGACACTCTTGTATCCAAACAGGCTCAACTCCTTCAGAGTGGGAGACCATTGTACGATCGCCCTTGACCTTATTTCGGCCTCGCTTCACCGTTGCAGACGAGCCACCACATGAGGCCAGTACAAAAGAAGTTGCCAACAGAAGCAAAGATATTTTACGAATCATCACAACACCTCTACAGATTGTTGTTTGCCGGTATAAGCCTATCGACCGATTGCGAACTTAGCACCTGATCCGTCAACGGTCAACGTTCACTGAGTAGCGCAAATACCAGCCAATTCATCACAAGAAGTATAGACCAATCGACCTTCCGAGGAGGGATATGTTTTGAGCACATCAGGATCATCCGGGTACTCATCGGTAATGGTGGTTTCGTAATTTCCCAGCCAATAATGGACGACGTCTATAAGGGGGATGTATGTCTGAATCACCACTGGTGGCTCTGGCTCATCGTCGGCTTTATAGTGAAAGCCCACGAAGCCATCATTGGGCACACCGTCATCATCTCCCACTAGGTAATCCAGGGTCGCTATATAATAGTCACCAGTGGGAATGATTTCGATATCGTTTTTACCATAGCGCATGGAGACGATGCGCTCACCGGGAGTGACAATTCCCATTCCGGTTTCATTAAGGGTCTGGGCGGGCTTCGAGCAATCGATCTCAATGCTGATTCCGTCCTTGCCTGCAACCTGGAGAAAGTGCCCTTCCTGTCCAAGTTCACCTGATAGGTTCAGACTCGAGACTGAATGCTCCAGAACTCTCTTTAGCTGACTACCCTTCATCTTCACGATAACAACAGTATCACTAAAAGGGAGTAGCTGTAATATATCCTGATCGGTTATGGGTCCCTTGGGAATTCGGTCTCTCGACGAGGTCGTGCTGCCGCAGGCCACCCCGTCCCGGATGGCGCCCGCATTGATAAGAGCAACGTGAATGTGAGAGTTTCCCAAGTCCACTTTGTAATCATAATTGAGAATTGCGTCCGCAATAAAATTACCCACCGGAGCCTCGCACTGTCGTATGTACTCTTTACGAATATCCAAGTCTGTGGGCAGTCCCTTACCCCAGACTTCCGGTGTTCCAACAGGGCATGAATCATTGAAAACCTGGCAACCACACAAGGCCCCTACTACCAACAACACTACGGGTAACGACCAATCAAACGAACGAAAAATCTTTTTTATCGAACCAAACATGTCTTGCGCCTCCAGGCTTTTGACGCGGTTTGTAGATCCTACGGTCTCCATGCTATGCCGGCCATGAAAGTAAAAGGTGCCCTGGGAAGATATCCGGTAAGATGATCGGCTCTCGGTGGCGGATCCCTGTAATCATAGTCGAAAACATTGTAGGCATGGGCAAATAGCACGAGATGGTCGAACAGGATTGGTTCCGTGCTCAATCCAACCCTAACCAAGGTGTAGGCAGGAATCGTAAAAGGTCGCAATAGCTCCAGCTTGTGCCGAACATTGTTTCGCCTCTCAGAGCCATACCTGAGGCCCAGGTGAAGATTCAAAAAATCCAAGACAGCAAGGTCCATCCCGAAATTGAAACGAAGCTGCGGAATATCGGTAAGGTAGCTGATATCCGGTTGACCTGACACCTGGATCTCTGCTCTCTGCCAGGAGCTATTCACAAAGATCCTGCTGCGTTCGCCGAATCTGGCCTCTCCTTCCACTTCGGTTCCCAGCACAAACAGGGACTCGGCATTTCCCCAACTGGCCAGGCCGGTTCCCGTGTCTACACTCTCGATACTGTCCTCGATCCAGTTTATAAAGAAATCGGCCTTCAGGTTCACATCCAGTCCAACCAGTTTGGTACGTCCATCCAGTCCAAACTCCAGGGTATTGATCTGAACTGGCTTGAGAGTTTCGTCCCCCTGGAAAGAACGGATGGGATCAAACTTTGTGTTGTCATACAACTCTCTGAAAGTTGGAGCACGAAAAGAATGAGAGTACATCACCTTGAGGCGAAGTTGGTCTATTGGTGAATAAACCAACGCTGCTCTCGGTATGAAGGTCAAGCCAAAATCCGTAAAATAGTCGAGGCGCAACCCTGCCAGAGCATCAAGTCCAGGCAACAGGTCACGCCAATAATCCTGCACGAAAAAGCCCATGTCCATTCGGTCGTGCCCTGAGGCCAGTGCATCCATCTCGCCACAAGGCAATTCGAAGCCCTGAATGGTCAAGCAGCCCTCGGTGGAGGCTTCACAGGGTTCACAGGAGACTCCACCAGTATCGCGAATCTGCTTGAAGTAGGGAATACCAAGGTACTCGAACTGTACCCCGACAAGCAGACTGTTGCCATCTACCAAGTTAAGGGTAGTGCTGACCTGGGCCCCGGTGGACAGAGTTTGGTACCGATCTGTCTCCCTGAGTCCACTCTTCAGGGCGACATCCCCAGCCATGTATGCATTTCCATTGGAATCTTCCGGGGCCCGTATCACCTGGAACGCACGGTCCAAAAGATGAGTATCGAAATAGGCCTTGGCATCCAATCGCACCATCTTCCCAAACCTGGCTCCGTATGAAAGATCCACATTGAAAATATGGGTATTTAGTTCTGAACCGGAATCGAGCGAATCCCATTTTCCTACAAAAGCCCCTCGTCGCTGAAACAAATAATGTGAGACGAATTTCAATTCACCGTCACCAAGGTTTTTCAAAGCGCCCTGCAATTGTGCATGCAACTGCATGCGGTGATCGTCCACAGGTCCGGGGGTGTTGGATACGAAATCTCCGGAAGTATTTGTGGTGCCAAGAACCCCGGTAAGCACATCATGTTCAACTATACGATCTTGTCCCTCGGTGGTGACGAACTGCACCTGTGCTCCTACCTCAGCGGAATCAGAACTCCAGCCCCCTGCTGCCGATAGCCTTACATGGTTGTACCGACCATATGCCACGGAGCCCTGAGGTTCGGTGTCTTTTGTGGTGATAATGTTGATCACACCCAAAAATGAGCCTGGTATGGACAAGGATACATCAGGACCACGAACCACCTCGATGCGTTCGACAGATTCTGCAGGGAATTCAAGAAACGATGCTCCTGAATACAGATCATTGATCCTATGCCCGTCCAAAAGCACCAATACCTCAGGCTCCGATTGTACACCTCGCATGGTAACATTGAACTCACCTGAGGTGGTGCGTGAGACGGAAATTCCCGGAAGCTGGTCAAGGACATCGGCAACGGTTCTGGCCCCCATGGAAAATATCTCAGACCTGGTGATCACTGACGCCAGAGCAGGTGTACGCTCTAACAATTGCGACTGGCCGGTTGGCAAATCGACCTTGTGCCACGCCCTACCAGTACCAAGACCCATGCGGACTTTTTTATTTACGGAAGAGTTCTTCTGGCCTTTAGCTGTATTTGTACTTGCTCTATGTGTCTTTGCTTTCTTATGGCCTGATTGACTCGGTGGCCGATACTCCACGACAGGTACACTCTCTGGTTCTTTCTCGGATGCGTACACTGTATGACGTTCTCCTTCAAAATCTACCGCATAACAAAAATACTCGATGGCTGGTGGCTTGACGAACTTTCCGGGTATCTTGCCCTTATACAAATCTCCCTTGGCCAACTTCAATTCACGAATCCTGAACTCCTTCTCTCCCTTTATCCGGTAGGCCAAAGCAGCGATGCTAACCTGATCGGCCCCAACCATGTTTCCGGATATTATCAGTGCTCTACCTTTTATCGCACGAACTGGCGGGGTATGAAGGAAAGTGACATTGAAATCCTGTGCCCGGGCAAACTGGGAAACAGACAACGCGAGCACTGCGCTGAAAATCAAACTGTGGACCGAACGCATCGCTTTACCTCCAAGCAAAAGATAATAGCCTCAAATTCCACCACGTGTCAAAATGCAGTGAATCCTGGACACTAGAAAAACCCTTGCATGGCAATCACTTGTGGCAATCCGTAGAATTGACAACTCCGCCGCGCCTCTGTAAGCTCCATGACTATGAAAGAAAACAAACAGGAAATCATCCAGCAGTTGGAAGAAAAAGTTCAGGAACGTTTCGGAAAAGAGGGAAAGCCCATATCCTTCCGGGCATATCTCGATATATTCCTGGAACATCCGGAACTACAAAGCAGAGGTACCGCGCATTATATTCGCGACACGTTTGACTATTTTGGTACAGAAAATATCCAGACACCTGTTGGAGAGTTGAAACGTTTCAAAATGTTCGATGCCGCGTTTTGTGATGGAGACGGCAGGGTCGCCGGCCAAGAAGAAGCACAGGAAGCCATTTACGGTCTTGTCAACAACTTCGTTCGCACCGGCAGGGTCGACCGTCTCGTGCTGTTGCATGGACCGAATGGCTCTGCAAAGACGTCCATAATTCGAGCCATCGTGCACGGAATGGAACACTATGCTTCCACCGATGAGGGAGCCCTTTATGGCTTTCGGTGGGTCTTCCCCTCTGAAAAAGTCGACAGAGGAGGAGCCATCGGCTTCGGAGGTGAGTCTTCAGAAAACTCCGAGTCGTTGGACACGTTCGCCAACCTGGACGGGGATCAAATCGACGCCGTGCTTGAATGCGAACTCAAAGACCACCCACTGCTGCTCATTCCAGTGCAGCAAAGACAGGAACTGTTCAATCGCCTCAAGAAAGAAAGACTTATCCCGGAAGATTTTCCAATTCCGGAATATCTTTGGAAAGGCGACTTGTGTGCACAGTGCAGGAAAATTCATGATGCCCTTCTTGCCTCTTACAACGGAAATGCCGCCGCGGTCCTGCGCCACGTCCAGGTTGTCAGATTACAGGTATCAGGCCGTTATAGAAGATCCATTTCAGTGGTTGAGCCCCAGATGCATGTTGACGCAGGAGAGGCCCAGGTTACGGCATCCAAGTCACTGGCTTCGCTCCCCAGGTCAATGGCTCACCTGAACTTGTACCAACCGAGGGGGCCCCTGGTGGATGCGAACAGGGGTCTGTTGGAATACAACGACCTGCTCAAAAGACATATCGACACTTTCAAATATCTTCTCGTAACATGCGAAAACGGACAGGTCGCCCTGGAAAAGTCCACCCTGTTTCTGGACACTGTCTTTATCGGCTCCACAAACGAGATGCTACTCGACGCGTTCAAGGAATACGCTGATTTTGCCTCGTTCAAAGGAAGACTGGAGTTAGTGAAGGTTCCGTACCTGAAAAGGATAAGCCAGGAGAAGAGGATCTACGAAGACCAGTTGAGACAACAGGCATTGGGAGTTCACATAGCACCCCATACCTTTGAATTGGCCGCCACCTGGTCGGTACTGACTCGCCTGACTAAACCTGCAGTGCCAGAAGGGGCCTCCGACGAGTTGAAAGAAGCCATAGAATCTCTCAATCCCCTCGAAAAGGCATTGCTCTACGACAGGGCCGAGGCCCCACCCAGATTATCACCAACTGCGGCAAGGGACTTGGTAAATCATGTTCCTCAGATGTACAGATTCGAGGGCTCTAACTACGAAGGCAGGATCGGTGCGTCAGCGCGGGAAATTCGAATGATCCTGATGAACGCCGTACAAAAGAACGACCGCCCCTGTCTAAGCCCGCTGGGTTTGTTTGACGAAATACGATTACTCATTACCCAAAAGAGTATATTCACTTTTCTCCAGGCCAAGAGCGAAGATGACTACATGGATCAGAATCGTCTATTGGAAATCCTGGATGAGTATTATCTCGACATGGTTGAAAACGAAGTTGCCCACGCCATGGGACTTGTGACCGAGTCGTCTTACCAGGTACTTTTCGATCGGTACGTTCAACATGTCAGCCACTGGCTGCGGAAGGAAAAGCTCACGGATCCTGTAACCGGTCAATCCGTATCACCAAGCGATGAAATAATGGCCGAGGTGGAAGCCATCATTCGGACTGGAGAAGAGGATGCAGAAGAGTTCCGCAAAAACCTGATCTCACGTATCGGGGCGTATGCACTTGACACAGAAAAACAGGGCAAGAAGATGGACGGCAAACCGGATTACTCAAAAGTGTTTCCAACCATGTTCAACAAGCTGCGTACGAACTTCATGGAGAAGAGAAAAGAAGTCATTCGCCGTAACATTGAAAATTACCTGGCATTTACCGATGGGCGAAAGCTTCAACAAAAAGATCATGAGATGGTCAATCACATGAAGACCGCCATGAAAAAACAGTTTGGCTATTGTGACTCATGCGCACAGGAATGCATGGCCTACCTGCACAAAAGAAGACTTTCCAATTAACCACATTCAAAAATGCATGCTGAACCCAGTTGCAGTCTCATCAGGTACGACAGCAGGGCTAACGTCATCTTCCACAAAGTACATCACCACCGCGGTTATCAACGCCACACCCGCTGCCCCAACCATGATCATGGCTGCCCTGTTCGTTCGCCTGGCCCTATCAAGAAACTCGTCAGCTTTAGAAAGGTCCTGTCGTGCCCTGTGGCTCTGCACTCCGGCGGAAGCAGCCAATGACGCCGAACTGAGAAGAAACACGAACATCATGCCCCCTGCGGTCATGGCGCCGGGTCCCAGTGTCGAAGTCGGAACGTCTGGGTTGTTGTAAAATAGAGACGTCTGTGGATTTGTTCTCCCTGCATGAGAAGCACAAACAGGTCCAAGGACATCTGTCTGTGATCTCATCACCTTGGTCCGTAAATTCTTTGTTTTTCTCTTTTTTGGGTTTATGTCTTTCAACATGCCAAACTTTAGCCCCTGCTTTTTCTCCAGTGAAGTACTCACCTCTATAACATCCGTATCAGCATCGAGTTTTCCTTCCATGGTCTTTAGCACAACGCCACTACTGGGTCCTGACACCAGTAACCTGTAAGTATGAGTCCCAGCAGGTACGTCGATCAGAACCATGACCGGCTGAGAAAACTCACCTTCTCTGCCCGGTGTGCTGAAACGTATGGTTCCCTGCTCCTCATCATCACGGACGATGGTCAGATCCACGGGACCGGCGATCCTGTCTGGCACCAGCACCTGCCTGAATTGGATGGCCAGTCTGCCGGGGCCACTGGTTTGTAGACGCATCATTCGGTACTCTTTCAACCAAATGGAGTCGGGTGCGGCCGGATGAGCAGGGTGCCTGGTCATGATCTTCATACTTGAAGCAGACATTACAGAAGCCGCCTGAAAAGTCCAAATCACGACGAAGAATCGAATCCAGCCCATGAAGCCCTTCCGTAATACAATTATACGTAACAACTGGTCTTACCCAACACCAACGGCTCACATTCTATCACAATACGAGAACCTGTGTTTGTCAGAATTGGTTGACTCGGGTCCGTCTCGGTAGATAATGGCTCCATGAGACTTCTTTTCCAAACTCCCAAATTGGCACTCTGTGTAATACTGTTATTGTCTGTCTCTTTTCCAACCGCGGCCAGAGACAGCCTGACCGGCACATGGATTGAGGAATACAGTGAGACCATCGTGTCTGTTGAACAGTGGAGCCCTGTATGTGGCCCTCCTCCCAAATCCACAGGACGCCGCAACAGGGGATTGAAGTTCAGACTCGACGACCAAGGCATTGCGCTGAAATTCATCGGGCACAAAAAGACGTTCTCAACCGCTGATTGTCAAACCGACAACAAAGCTGTCCAGCCCAAAGAACGGACCGTGAAAAAGAATCTCTTCATGATCTCGTGTTCCACTCCGGAAAACTCCAACCCATACGAAAACGGACTCTATTCCTTCCGGATAAAATCTCCCGAGAGGATCGAATACAGAGAGACCACTCGTTTTTCGCGTAACGCCTCTAACTCCATGTGTGTTCACACCATGAGAAAAAGAAGGATGTACAAAAAAATCGCAGACGAGGTGAAAGGGAGCAAGCTATCAGAGGAGGATTCAGCATCGGATGAAGGATCGTCGACAGCATCCAGTCCACCCCCTTCCGATCCATGTATACAGCCAGGAGCAGCGGCGTCCGTATTCATAGAGCCTTCACACCTGGAACTGCCTCCGGGATCAAAAGCCTGTGTGGAGACCAGCGCCAGTGATTCCAACGCCTGTCCTGTGAAAGTAGACCTGGATTGGGACAAGAGCGCCACTAGGCCTAAAGGAGTCAGGTTGTCTGATGGAAGATGCTTTGCAGTCTCTAGAAAAACACCTCCTGGAAAATACGTGCTTCGGCTTCAGGCTGCACAAGTGGCTGTACCCTTGACTCTGACCGTCACTAAAACCAGAGAACCTAAGGTTGGCACTGCTCCGATTTCACTACAACATGACTCTATACGGGCGACGGAAGAAAACCAAGGCAATGTAGCAGATGCAGGTACAACTGCGTTAGTGGATGAGGAGGCCGGAAAATCAGACGCCCAGGCCCCGGACGCAGGCGTCGTAGATGATGAGTACAAAGGGGACAAAAGCCCAAAGACCTTGCAGGATATCTCACCAGATGAGACCAAAGTCGCGGTATCCGAACAATCACTGCCGTCATGGGTAATTTTTACTGCGGTGGGAGGATTGGCCTTGATATTGATCCTCGTGGTGGTGATGGTAGTCTTTGGCAAGCGTTCGAGTAAATCTCGAGTACCTGCTAAACCTTCTAAATCCAACGATGCCAGGGAACTAGTTCCACCCCCTTCTTCAACTCCCGTCACACCCGAACCTGAAGCAGCACCTAAGCCACAACTGGTGATGGCACCCACAAGGGTTGAGCCCCTGCGCCCTGTCGCTTCAGATCGTCTACATCCGCCAAAATCAGCACTGGATTCTGCACCTTCGTCTTCGCCTGCTGATGACTCGGAGCAGCAACCAGCGTCGGCAGTAGAGCAACCTCAGACAAAATTCTGTATTGGTTGTGGTAAATCACTACCGGTGGAGGCAAAATTCTGTCCGTATTGTGCCCAAAAGCAGGAATGATCGTGACCGACCCCAGACAACTTATTGCTTCATGGTCAGAAGATCTGGCAGCAACCTACTTGCAAGACCAGGGGTTGACAATCCTCGAGAGAAACGTGCGTTACAAGGTTGGAGAACTGGATATAGTGGCGAAAGACAACGCTACTCTTGTGTTCGTGGAAGTCCGGGCAAGGACCGACCCAAACCAGGTTCACCCGGCTGCCACCGTCACCAAGGCGAAACAACGCCGTGTGATAAAGGCTGCCATGGCCTATTGCCAGGATCACCAAATTACCGACACGGTGATCCGTTTCGATGTAGTGGCAGTGTTGGGACCGGATGGACAACTGGAACACTACCCGAACGCATTTGAAGCATACCGTTAGTGTTTAAAACGCCTACACAAACATGGAGGACAGTTTGTCTGAAGAACAACTACAAGAGCATCCCCTGGCAAAAAGGTTCCACGCCCTGACACCGGAGCAGGTATTGGACGTAGTCGAGGCACAGGGTCATAAGTGTACAGGCAGATTCTTCATTCTGAACTCGTTCGAAAACCGGGTATACCAGTTGGAGATGGACGATGGAACCACGGTAGTGGGAAAGTTCTATCGGCCGGGAAGATGGAGTCGCGAAGCAATCAGCGAGGAACACCAGTTTCTCCAGGAGTTACAAGCAGAAGAGATCCCGGTATCCGTACCGGTGGATCTAGGTGACGGCCAGACCATTGGCATAATACAGGGAATTTTCTATGCCTTGTTCGAACGTGTGGGAGGAAGATCCCCGGAAGAACCCTCGGATGAACAGCTACGAATTCTGGGAAGATACGTTGCACGAATTCATAATGTGGGTGCAAGGAGAAATGCTGACCACCGTCCCATACTCAACGCTGAGACCTATGGAGAAAAAAATCTCCAGTACCTGATTTCCAACGACGTTATCCCACCTGAAGTCAGAGAACTTTATTCACAAACGGTGGAACAATTACTGGTTCGCATCAGACCCATGTTCGCAGGAGTCCCCATGCATCGAATCCACGGTGACTGCCACTTGAACAATCTTCTCTGGTCACCAAATGGCGCAACGTTTCTGGATTTCGACGATTTTCTTCAAGGCCCCGCAGTCCAGGATATCTGGCTATTGGCGCCTTCAGCCGATGAGTATGGAGCGCGCCAAAGGGATATCATCGTGGAAGCATACTCTCAAATGCGTGATTTCCAACAGTCATGGCTTAGTTTGGTGGAGCCATTGAGGGCACTGAGGTTCATAAGATACTCAACATGGATCGCCAAGCGGTGGCAGGACCCAATTTTTCAACGCACGTTCCCTCATTTCGGTAGCCTGGTATATTGGCAAAGGGAAATGCAAGACCTGCGTGAACAAATCGCGAGAATGGATCATTTCGCTTAGCAATAAATTATCATTGATCGATATTGTAAAAACGCAGACGTTTTCCCATGAAGTAGAGCAATAGACCGAGCATGACTACAAATCCCAATGCGTCTTTTCCAGGATCGCTCGAACAACCACATCCACCACTTATTGCCTTTGGGTTGTGTTCGTCACTACCTGCCAGCCCTGAATCAGCGGATGAATCATCAGCATCCTGTGTCCCGGCGTCCGCTGATGAACCGTCCGATACAGCCCCGTCAGCCCCTCCATCCTGTTGTGATTCGCACTGTTCGTCTAGCCCATCTGTGTATCCGTTACAATCATTGTCCTTACCATCATTGCAGTTTTCTTCCACGCCAGGATGTATTGCCGCATCAGTGTCATCACAGTCTGTACCCCCGCAAGAAGCGTCCAGGTATCCATCATCGTCTCCGTCCTGGCACATACCCTGCCCTATGGACACTACGTGATGTTCAGACCTGTCATCTTCGAAGTACAAGACTCCGTTTTCATCCGAAGACCTGGTAAAGGAAGAATCACCAACCCTTATCTCGTAGGCGTTGTTCGGGTGGAGATCACCCACTACCACGTGCAGAGTACGGCCCGGATCCAATTCGTATGAAATTGAGTCCATGGTTCCTCGCTCTCCGAACCACACGAGCCAATCTGCCGCGAGAACTCCACTTGCACCATTTGCTTTCAACAACTGACAATCTGTCATGCTCTGTGTATCCTGGTCAGTAACCTGGATAACGTGCAAAAATTCGTCAAACTCAGACGGCGACGATGGAGCGATCTCCAACCTGTGGGAGCCGGCAAAATCCTCTCCATCCGAAGGAGGATAGTTTTGCCCGTCGATCTCCCACTCGTGTCCTGCGCCACCGACCTGGACTACATCCGCGTCCTGGGGCAACAGGGTTTTTGCAAACATTCTCCCTTGTCCGTCATCCACAGACCATGCACCAGAACGCTGGACAAATTCATTCTGGCCATGGAGCAGGAACCGCTTCTTGTATGAAGCGTCCGTACTGAGCACCCTATCGTGAATTACAAAGAGGTCCGGACGTAAGTATACAAACTCCCTCTCTACGTCCTGTACCTTTTGCGCTGAATAAGATGCTGTGAGATCAGCCGTGACAAAATCAAAATAGGGAGATTGCGAATGGGTGCTCAGCACCATGTCACAAGCATGACAGTCTGGGTCCACATCAGGGGAATTGTAATATCCAGTGTTACACCCAAGGGATTGCCCACCATCATTATGATCGGTATTCGTAAAGGACTCGCCTGGCATGGTGATGGTGAGAGTGTTATGAGCGATGGTTCTTCTGGCGTAGTTCATGTGGTGCGTCGAGCCCCAGTGATCGTAGTATCCAGAGTCCACCGCAAGGTAGCCCCTGTACCAGATGGAGAAGTGTCCATTGTCCGACTGCTGATGGCCTCCACGAAAATGAGCACAGGCAAACATGGCCATGGGATCTTGTTGAGAGTTTCCCTGTCGGAAGATCACCTCACCGAGATTCTCGAAGTGGTATGTACCAGGTCCATCCGGCAAGCGAGAGGCAGATTGCCCTGGCTCGTACCATAAGACATCGGTGAGATGCGCGACTTTATAATAGGATTCCGCATAGTTACCACTGTCGTAAAAGACTCCTATGAGATTGTCCAGGAGGTATTGGGCTTGCTCAGCCTCCTGGTAGCCGAGCCTGCGGAGATTTTTTTCCAGACCCGTGAGATACGCCCTTGTCCCCTTTCCCTCAGACTCGCTTCCGTCCAACGAGATAGACCACCTGTCCTTTCCCTGGTCAGCCCAATGAACGAGCGTGTTGTCCCAAGGAATAGTGGATGCCAGATACCACTGTGGCAAAGTCCGCCAAAAAGACGAATCCTGGAAAAAGTCCATACCTGTCGCAGTCCTCAACCCATCCATATCCACCATGACAGGAGTGCCCATCTCTCCGTCGAAATAGCCCAGGCTCTCGTGCCATCCGCCCATATCACCTGCCACGGAGTTGAGCGCTGGGTGTTCGTGGTTGAAGAGAAAATCGAATCCTTCGTCCAGGTATCTCTGTGCGTCCTGATCCCTTAGTCCTTCTGCATACAGTGCAAGTCCCGCCAACAACACGGGGGCACGTCCCAGATAAAAGTGATTATTGAAATCCGTGTGTTTATACATCTCCAGCAAGTAATCCACAAAAACCACCGTGCCATCTGCTATGGTTTGAAGGTCCCCAGGATGGGTTTTGAGAGCATCCATGCACCAATCAAGGGCCAACATCCAACTGATCCCTATCCAGCCAAGACCCAGGTCCTGGACCTGGTCTCTCAAAGCGACCCAGTGTGCACGGTCGTACGAGGCTAATCTCAACAGTATTTCCCTTACCCTGTCGGCATGGACCTGCTGTCCATTCATAAGATACTCGAAAGCCATCACCTTTGCGATACGAGCCAGTTGAGACTCGCTGTAATCTGAAAGAGAACTATTCAGATGAGAGGAATTTGCGAACATGGAACTTACCTCGCATTGATGTGCAAGTGCTCCAGCACATCTTGCCCGAAGCTCATCCAGGTCCTCCACCAAAAGCCTTGGATGCGAATCTCTCAATTCCCTCGACACGGTAAGATCCAACTGGGTCACACTATCGTTCTGCCCCAGGGTCAACTTGTATGATAGGTACTGGTAACTGGAAAGTTCTTGCGGAACAATTCCGTTTGAAATTTCCGACCAAGGTCCCCATGCACCAGGCTTTCCCCTGTGAGTTCCATCGTCGCGTGCCCCACGTAGCTCCAACTTCTGATATGATCCGACTATCGTAACAGCACTCCATCCGGGATCATCACCCATGCCATTGAAAGCCCCGGAAGTCACCACACCAGGGCCATCCAGATGACCGTTTATCACCCTTGGTACTTCGCTCCAGTTCCCTTGTTCGTCGTGGTAATCCCATATTCCAAGGTGCAGGGATGCTCCTGCTTCCAATGACTGTACGAAATCATCATAAACGAAATATTCGTGGAACGTAAATGTTACCGGGGCTCCGGCCGCCAGGGAGCAAAAGCACGTATTTACCATGAGCCAGAATAGAAAAAGTATCTTGAACTTGTGTTTTGAATAGTCCATGGTTTTTCATCCCAAGATAATCAGCTGGGAGTACATCCAAAGTAGAAATTTCCATCGTAGCCATATGCGAATGAACAGGTTCGGTTATCGATGTGACAGCCAGTGTCGATGAGCATGGTGCAATCCTCACGGCATACATTGGACATTGTATTCATGTACAACACGCAAATGAACCCGGGTGCGCAGTCCTGGTGGCTATTGCAAGCATCACCATCCCAACCTGTGTCCGTCTCAGCCACTACGTCTTTGCCGATTTGGTCTGTATTACCATCAGGATCACGAACCTCGAGCATTATCCGATAGATTCCTCCAAACGGATATCTGTGGCTCGCTCCTTTTGCAAAACTCCAGTCCGTGTCCCAGGCATTGTCATTTTCCCAATCCCAGCGAACCTCCAACTGATCGATGGACTGGTTCGGATCGGAAGAGATCGAAGCATCCACTGCAAAAACGGTCTCTGCATATGGCCCTGATTCTGGGTCGATAGTGAAATCCGCGGTTGGGGAACCACGGAGGGCACATCTGAATCCCACGTCATCCCTGCCTGTGTCAGGAGAAAGGTAAGAGCGATTGGCCACCCTGATGTTTTCCGGCATGGAATTAAATCCGCCTCCTCGAATCACTCTAAGGTCTCCATCAATTGGGCCCATGGGATCTTCAATTGGTGCATCAGCATAGTATGTCTCTGAATAACGGTCATAGACCCACTCATAGACATTCCCTGCCATGTCCAAAACTCCGTAAGGCGATGCGCCCGCCGGATGGGCTCCCACGGCTGCAGTATGGCCACTGCATCCTGAAAAATTAGCTTTTGCACAATCAGGATAAGAGTTACCCCAGGGATAGTCTCTGCCATCATCACTCCTGGCAGCCATCTCCCATCTCGCCTCGGTGGGCAGGTCTTTGTTCATCCAGTTGCAAAAATCTCTTGCTTGAGTCCAGTCGACATACACAACCGGATTCGCGGCGAGGGCGGGATCGTCATATGCGGTGACGTCAGAGGGTTTGGAGCAAGCCATGGCGTCTACGCAAGCGCGGTACTGAGCGTTGGTAACCTCTGTACGGTCGATGTAAAATGTCGGCATGAGCAAGGTTTTCTGTGGCTCCTCATCCGGATCGCCCTGGCCTGAGGAAGAACCTCTCACGAATCCACCACCAGGGATTCTCACCATGTCCGAGCCGGAAATTATGCAATTATTGTGATCGCATACGAGCCCTTCGAAACAATCTGAATCGGAAACACAAGCCACGCACTCTCCGTGGTCTCCTGCTGACTGGTCACATACCAAATCCGAGGGACAATCCCTATCTCTCAGACAACCAGGAAGACATACCTGGTCCAAGCAAATGGTTCCTTGGGCACAATGGTCGTTAGATGTACACTCCACGCAAACTCCGTCTTGATTGTAACATGCCGGTCTTGGACTATCGCAATCTGAGTCAGAGGTGCAGAAAAACTCGCAAAGTCCCTCGACGCAATGAAATGATTGGTTGCAATCATCATTACCGATGCATTCCACGCACGAACCATTTTCTCCCATGTTCGAGTCACACTTGAGGCCGCTTGGGCAATCCCTGTCGGATTCACATCCTGGAACACAATGTTCATCTATGCAAAGTGAACCCAATGCGCAATTGTCGTTCGTTACACATTGAGCGCAGATAAAGGTATTTGGATTGCAGTGACCACTAGGACAGTCCCCGTCGTTCCTACAGCCTGTTCTACAGGAAAAATCGTCACAAATTTGTCCATCTTCGCAATGGGTATCCTGAGTGCACACTACGCATTGATTTGATGCAAGATTACAGTGCAATGGAGAACAGTGTGCATCTTCTGTACAATGCTCGACACATCTTCCATCCCTGCAAGCAGTTCCGGGCAAACACTCATCATCATTTGCACACTCCACGCAAGTTCCATTTGGTCCCTGCTCTAAAATACAATGCCAGGAGGCGGGACAGTCCCTGTCCGAGTTACAACCTGTCACACACGAGCCATCCACACATATTTGACCCATCTCACACTGGTCATCATCCGTGCAGGTTGGTGCTTGGACGCAAGTTCCAGACGAACATATCTGGCCATTTTCACAGTCTCCTGACTGCAAACACTCAACACACGACCCTGAACTCA
>CAYSLH010000023.1:26679-32143 GCA_964431605.1 uncultured Myxococcales bacterium | reverse complement strand
CTTCATGGGAAAAGAAAATTTCATTTCATCGAGGACCCGGGACACGGTAAGTCCCTCAGTCCACTGTCTGTGTCGACCATTTACAACAATTGGCATCAACCGACCCCATGTTTCGACAACAACTCCAAAAGACCATCGACCTTGTCTATGCCCAGCTTCTTTACCGTCTCGACTTTTGGAATTCCATTGGATGTCCAACCCCTACGCAAATAGACTGCATCGAGAAGTTTTTCGTACCTGTCCTCACGATGCTTGCGGACGAGATCGAGTTTTTCCGACACCGACATCGTCTCAGGTGAGATCCCGTCTGAGTCCTTTAGCTGCTCGTCATAGCGTTTCTGCCGTGAAACATACTCTTCCTCGGTGACCGGGCCCATCGAACGATAGGGAATAGCATCGTGTTGCCTTGTTCCAAAACCCATCTTGAGGTTGAAAATCCTCTGGAAGTTATACACACGCTCGCTCATGGTGATCAGGTCATCGGCGGTAACTTCCCGTCCCGTGACACCTGCGAAAAAGTCGCAATATGCCTGGGTGTGCTTGGGAACCTTGTGAGGTTCATCTTCCTGGGCATTGTCCTCAGGCTCGATGTCGTTCCACGGCAGCTTACACAGCCCGTTGAGGCCGAACCATGTACGCCACATGGGAAAGTAATGCAAGGCTTCGGCCTTATCTTCAAAGGTTGGGATTTGCTTGTTCACCATGTCCATGAAGATCAACCAGGCCTCGTCATGTTGAGCGCCCTTCAGTGCGATTCCGTAACCACCCTGTTGTGCCAGGCTCTCCTTCGTTACGTATTCTGAATATTCCAGCCCCTTAGCCTCCATGCCGATGTCCTGAAGGAAGCGGGGATCCGCACCATATTCGTCGGCGAATTTTTCCTTCATGCGGCGGATACCCTGGCCAGCAATGAGACCAAATCCTTCACCCCGCGCCATCTGGTGAAGCACTTCCATAGCCGCGTCCTTGGCTCCGAAGTTCAACTCCAGCCCACCGGTTTTTTCCTTGTCGAGGATACCGTTTTCATAGCATTCCATCACAAAGGCCATAAGGGTGCAGAAGGATATGGTGTCTATGCCATAATGGTCGCAATAATAGTTCATCTCGAGGATCCAGCGGGGATCGAAGATGCCCATGTTCGTGGAACCGCCCACCGTCTCGTATTCCGGACCGTCCACGATTACTCTTTTGCCCTTGTCCGGTCCTGTTAGAAGCTCGAAGTCATCTGCAGCGTGAGCACATGCCATGTCACAGCCCAGAGCGCATCCATCCGGAAGTCCGTTTGTCACGAACTTGCTGGCAAACACTTCAGACGCCACGAACTTGGCGTCTGGGTGAGAGCCGAACTTGTAGTTGTGCACTGGGAGAAGATCATAGTCGTTCATGACGTCCACTAAGTTGGATGTTCCCTTGCGTCTCATCTGGCATTGATCGTCGTCATAGAGAATGAGTTCTCTCGTCACGATCATGCCTGCACGACGTATGCGTTCGTAATCTGCGGCTCCGTTCGGATCATCGATCATCTTGATGGCTCCGGTGGGACAGATCCACTGGCACGCACCGCAACCAACACATTCTGATGGAACCTGCTGGTAGGGCATGGACACTTGCCGATTGGGCCCTCGACCTTCGAAGCTCAGGACATTCTGCCTGACTCCGTGTCGGCAAATGTTTACGCATCTGCCGCACAGGATACAAGCGTTAGGGTCGTCGTTTGCCAGCGGGTGAGAAAAACGCGCTTTGGTGACGCCCGCGTGTTTTGCCATGTCTTTTACCACTTTGACATTGGGCCACCGAGCCAGCATCATCTCCAGTACCATGGAGCGGGTTTTCGATGCCCGTTCGGATTTTGTCCTCACCGTAAGTTCATCATGGATGGGATAATTGCAGGATGTAACGATTTTTGTCTTTCCCCTTTGTTCTACCTCGACGCTGCAAACCCTGCATGCTCCGTAAGGTTCTAAAAGCTCGTGACTGCAGAGCCGTGGTATGAAGATCCCGACCTGTTCGGCAGCGTCCATGATGGTGGTGCCTGGTTGAACTTCCAATCGTTTGTCATCTATGGTTACCTGGATCATGTCTATCACCTCACTCCACCCTTATGGCATCTTCCGGACAGGCATCCATACAAGTGCCGCACTGGATACAACTGCTGTGATCGATGGTATGGGGTTTGTCTTTTTCGCCCGAGATACAATCGGTGGGGCACGGTTTTACACAAAGCCTGCAACCGGTACACTTGTCCGGTTCGATGGTGTACTCGATCAAAGCCTTGCAAACTCCGGCAGGACACCTGCCATGCTCGATGTGAGCATCATATTCGTCCCTGAAATACCTGAGTGTGGACAGCACCGGATTCGCAGCTGTCTGGCCCAGGCCGCACAATGCGCCGTCTTTTAGCATAGCGCCTATGTCCTCTAACAGGTCCAGGTCTTGAGGCTTGCCCTCGCCGTTGGTAATACGATGGAGTATCTCGTGAAGGCACGCCAGGCCTTCTCTACAGGGTGTGCATTTTCCGCATGATTCATCCATCAGAAAGTCCACGAAGTACTTGGCCACGTCCACCATGCAAGTGCGTTCGTCCATTACGATGAGACCACCGGAGCCCATCATGGAGCCGGCTTGTTGCAACGTATCGAAGTCCACCGGCAGGTCCAGCTTGGATTCAGGGAGACATCCTCCTGACGGTCCACCTGTCTGGACGGCTTTGAGCTTTCGGCCTGGTTCAACTCCTCCGCCCACATCGAATACTATCTGCCTAAGGGTCATACCCATGGGGACTTCCACAAGGCCAGTGTGCAATACGTTTCCCACTAGGGAGAACACCTTGGTTCCGGAACTTCCGTTCCACGGGCTGTTGCTCACATCCCCGGTTCCCATGGATGCGAACCACTCAGGACCGTTGTTGATGATGGGGGCGATATTCGCCCATGTCTCAACATTGTTGAGCACTGTTGGTTTGTCTCTGAATCCGTATTCCACGGAATGTACGTACTTTGCTCTGGGTTCTCCGGCTTTGCCCTCCATGGATGCAAACAAGGCCGTGGATTCACCACACACGAATGCACCGGCTCCACGATGGATACTGATGTCGAATGAAAAGTCGGTGCCAAGTATGGAGTTGCCCAAGAGGCCAGTTCGTCTGGCTTGTTCTATGGCGTTGGTCAGACGTTCGAGGGCAAGGGGATATTCCCTCCGTATGTAAACGAAGCCCTCTTTTGCGCCCACGGCAAGGGCCCCGATGCTCATGCCCTCTATGAGCGAGTGAGGATCCGCTTCGACTATGGACCTGTCCATGTAGGCGCCAGGATCCCCTTCGTCCGCATTGCAAACCACGAACACCGGCTCATGTCTCTGCGTTGCCGCTTTTTTGGCCGATCTCCATTTGATCCCTGCAGGAAATCCTCCGCCACCCCTTCCACGGATACCCGAACGGTGTATGACATCGATGATCTCCTCTCCCGTGGTTTTGTTGTCGAGGAGTCCGAACAGGGCGCTGTAAGCGCCGTGGCGAAGGGCATCTGTGATGTCCGTAGGGTCGAGAAGCGAGCGGTTGCGAAGCACTAGGGGCTTTTGGTGTGCCACGAATGGTATGTCTTGTTCGCGGGTGTAAGTTTTTCCCCTGTCATCCGTAAACAGCAGCCGTTCCAGTACGGTATCGTGTGCGATATTTTCCACCAGTTCAGGGGCGTCGCTCGGCTTGAGCCTTTTGTAAAATGTTCCGGCCGGCTGAGCCACCACTACTGGGCCCATGGCGCAAAAGGCCGTCACTCCGGTGGTCCTGACGTGTATCTTGTCCCCCAATCCTTTTTTCTCCACTTCTTTTTCGATGGCTTGTCGCACATCATTTGCACCGGCTGCGAGACAAGTGGTGCAGTGACACACCATGAGGCTGGTAGCCGAAGCTACCTTGTCAGAACGATATTTCTCCACTTCTTGTTCGAAGTTGTTCAGGTCGAGTTCAGGCATCGTCTTGCTCCCCTAGCTCACGTGTGCTTTTTTCGTGTCGTCTCAGGAGTCTTGTTACTTTTGATGAATCTACATGGGAAAATATTTCGTCGTCCATGGCAACCACCGGCGCAAGGGAGCAGCATCCCAGGCATCTTACCCCTTCAAGGGTGTATTTCAGATCGTCGCTGGTTTTTCCAGGTTCTACATCCAGGGTTCTCGAAAGAGCATCCATTACCCTGGTGGCTCCTTTTACGTGACAGGCTGTTCCCATGCAAACTTGAACCGAGTGCAGACCTCTTGGTTCTATGGAAAACGCCTTGTAAAAGGTCGCTATGTGGTAAAGCCTTCCTAAGTCCGTCTTTGTCGCCTTGCTGATGCGCACAAGGGCCTGTCTGGGTAAATGTCGATAAGTATCCTGTATATCCTGCATCATCTCGATGGCGAATTCAGCGTCAGCATTCCATTTGGTGATGATGGCATCGATTTTTTCCGGTTCTATTTTTATCTGAGCCATGGATTGTCATTCCCCTTAGTATGGCCTCAACGGGCCAAGGTTTTCTTGCTCCACAGAGGTCTGTCATGGGGTGCTATGGCCAGCAGACCTTTTATTTTCTTGTCACGAAAAACCGTACCCAGTCCTCCTCGGCCCGCCTGCTTCAATCGCGGGTGGCCTCGTTTGAAGTCGAAGAGAGAGAAATTCAGGCAACCGATGAGGGTATGCTCTGCACCCTTTCCTGCGGATACTACTGATATGTGCTGCAGTTCTTCGTCGCTTTCTGCGTACATATGGTGCAACTGGGTCGCTAAGTCATAGGAGTTTATCGCTTCGTGGGGTGCTTGCTCGATAGTGACCGAATGGTGCTTTCCGTCCACAATCACCAGGACGTCGCTCTGGGCTTTGCCCTGTATTTCGAGCGCATCGAAGCCGGCAAATTTCAACAATGGGCCGAAATGTCCACCAACGTTCGAATCCATGACCGAACCGGTCGTGGGAGATATACCGGTCACGATGCTCTTGGATGTACCAGAGTACGCGGGAGATCCTCCCAGGGGGCCGGCGGAAATACATATTTCGTTCTCAGGATCGTCCCACGAGATGGGGCCTTTTATGGCGTGCCACATCAGGTACAGATCGAAGCCCTTGCCGCCTGTGAATGTCTCCTTCATGTATTCTGTCACAGGTTTGATTTCGATTTGGTTGGTAGAGAGGTTGACGTAAAGAGTTTGTCCGGCATAACCCCTCGTTACTTTTACAGGATCGTAGTCAAGTTTTGCCAGAACGACATGTGCCGCCTTCATCTCGGCTAGTTCCATTTTTACCTCCTGGATGGCCGAAGTTGTTTGCCCATGACTATACCGTGGTTTTGTGCGAGATCAACTCGGATTTTTGATGTTTTTGCCTGTTTTGTTCCTCCGGTGCCAAGTTATGATACGATGTAATGTCATGCTGACTTCAGCAGGACTAAGTAAAAGCCTGTTTGAGCCGATTTGTAGTTGGTGTGATTGTTGATGG
>CAYSLH010000023.1:0-26579 GCA_964431605.1 uncultured Myxococcales bacterium | reverse complement strand
AAGTCGGAGAAAAGAGAAATGGGAAAGAGTCTCGAACAACAACTGCAACGTAAGCTCGCCGGTATAGGCAAGGATTCTGATTTACCCGAATCGGATGGCGCGAAGATCAGCCTCAGCGAATACGGGGAGTTGATCGCTGCTTATGGGGAAGGTGTCACCCTGGGAGACTTGGAAGACCGTTTCATTTTTGCCAACCAGGCAGCTGAAAGAATATTCGGGGTGGGGCCTGGAGAACTCGTGGGCAGGAACCTGAACGAGTTTCTCGATGATGATGCCCGCAAAGTGGTAGCCAGGCAAAGCGACCTTCGCATGGAAGGGAAAATCAGCAAGTACGATCTGGAGTTTCGTCGCAACGACGGTCAGCAACGTTGGATGGCCGTGACCGCGATTCCCAGGCGTGGGCAGGATGGCGGCTTGGTGGGGTTTTACGGAGTATTCAGGGACATTACCGAGCGCAAGCTCACAGAGCAATCCCTGGAAGACAACGAAAAGACCCTCAGGGCCATAATCGAATCCACCGCGGATGGAATCCTGGTGGTGGATTCATCGGGAAATTTTCTCCACCACAATGAAAAGTTGCTTGAGATCTGGAATATTCCCAGTCAGATGGCTGCAGATGGGTCCATCGACAAGTTGGTTTTTCATTTTGCACGTCAGTCAGCAGAGCCCATGGATTTCATGGCGCAGGTCCGCACACTGTCTCACCGAGAAGACGATGTCTTTGATACATTCCATCTTGTGGATGGAAGGACTGTGGAGATGTTTTCCAAGCCGTTGCTCCAGGGAGGTTTGATTTCCGGCAGGGTGTTCAGTTTCCGTGATGTCACGGAACTCAAGATGGCGGAGGAGGCGGCAAGGCGCGAATACACGATGTTGTCTACCATGATCTCCAGCATGGACCAAGGCGTGTTGTTCGTGGACAGCCAACTTCGGGTGGTGGTTGTCAATGATTCTTTTTGTCGTATGCTCTCTTTGGAAAAGGATCAACTCGTGGGCAATGCCCTGAAGGGGTTTGACCAAAACAATGTCATAGCTTTGATCCTGCGTTCCATCCGGGAGATACGGATGAGGGAAAATGCGGGACCCGTAGTGGAGCAGGTATCGGTGGGATTGTTGGATTTGCTCGTCAGAGTACGTTCAGTGTTACCAGATGATGAGCATAATGGTTATCTGACCAATGTAATAAACGTAACAGAGTTGGTTCATGCCCGAAAAGACGCAGAGCAGGCGAACGCGGCCAAGAGCGAGTTTGTTGCAAATATGAGCCACGAGATCCGCACACCCCTGAACGGGCTCATAGGTATTACGGAATTGGCCCTGCGAGGGGATTTGAGTCACGAATTGCGAGAACAGCTGGAAATGATAAAGTCGTCGGCCAACGCCCTGATGTTTCTTGTCAACGACATCCTTGATTTTTCAAAAATCGAGGCTGGAATGGTCGGTCTCCATTTGTCACCGTTCAATCTTAGGCAACTCGTATCCTCTTCCCTGGAGCTACTGGCATTAAAAGCCACTGAACAAGGGTTGAGCTTTGGTATCGAGATCGATAAAAACATTCCCGAATTATTGGTAGGTGATGCACAGAGGTTGCGCCAGATCCTGGTGAACCTGGTTGGCAACGCGATCAAGTTTACGGATCATGGTTCTGTGTCCATAAAGATTTCTTTGGTGGCTGAACATTACGATGATGTAACGGTGAAGTTTTTGGTGGCGGATACCGGTGTGGGGATCGCAGAGGAAAGCCAGGATTACATATTTGACGCATTCTTCCAGGTGGATGGATCTCTGTCGAGATCACACGGTGGAACCGGGTTGGGATTGGCCATTTCGTCGAGGCTTGCAGACCTTATGGGAGGAAGGTTGCAGGTTAAATCAAAACCAGGTGAAGGTGCCGAATTTTGGTTTCAGGCACGGTTCCCCGTAGCCCACGAGACGGACAAGCATGCAGCATATGAGGGCAAGACTGAAGGTATTGGTCAGCACCATGAAAATATCTTGGCCGAGCAAACACAAGTTCCGATGCGGGTGCTTCTTGCAGAAGATAACGCCATCAACCAGAAAGTAGCCATGGGAATGCTTGAGCAAAGAGGGCACGAGGTCAAATTGGTAGTCGACGGACAGCAGGCCGTCGCTGTGTCAGACCAGGAGTTTTTCGATGTCATCTTGATGGACGTCCAGATGCCTCAGCTCAATGGAATAGAAGCCGAAGATGGATGGTTTCGAGGCGACCCGTCGAATCAGACGCCGTGAGATGCAAACAGGTGGGCATGTACGGATAATAGCCATGACCGCTCATGCCCTTCAAGAAGACAAAAAACGATGCCTCGATGCCGGCATGGATGGATATATATCCAAGCCGTTTTCACCAGAGGAACTGTTTTACATGCTCGAGCATGAAGAGGGTAGCGATGGGGCAGGGGAAGGTGCCAATAACACGGGAAAAGACATCGAACAGATCGAGCCTCACAGTGTGCCACTTAATCTGGAAGAACTCAACAAGCGGACCAGGGGTGATAAAAAGCTTATAGGTGAATTGATCGAAATTTTCAAAGCGACAGCACCTGGTTTGATTAATGAAATCTCAGAATGTGTTTCAAAGGATGATAGTGAGAGCATGTACCGGGCAGCCCATTCACTGAAGGGAGCAGCGGGGATGCTTGCCGCACCTGATGTCCAATCCGCTGCTCTCAAAGTGGAGATGCTTGGTCGTCAGGGCAAGATGAAAAATGCCGTCCATGCGTTGGCTGAGTTGCAAAAAGCCATGGAGCAACTACTGCCATACTTGGATGATATCATGGGAAAGGATTGATTCATGCGGGTACTACTTGCGGAAGACGAGCCTCTGTCCAGGCACATGGTTACGAGGTTGCTGGAGGGGTGGGGTTATGAAGTACAGGTGGTCCACGACGGCTCAGAGGCAGTAAAAATTTTACAGGCATCAGAAGGACCAAGATTGGCCATATTGGACTGGATGATGCCGGGACTGGACGGTGTGGAGGTATGTAGGCTTATCCGCGCCAATGAAAACGAAGAGTACGTATATATCATCCTCCTGACGGCGAAAAAGCAGAAGCAAGACGTGGTCACAGGTCTCGAGAGTGGTGCTGATGACTACATCACCAAGCCTTTCGATCGGGACGAACTGCATTCAAGAGTGATGGCCGGTCAGAGAATCGTTGAATTGAAGTCGGCCCTCGCTCATAAGGTCGTGGAACTGGAAGAAGCCCTCGAACACGTAAAAAAACTGCAGGGATTGTTGCCAATTTGCATGCATTGTAAAAAAATCAGGGATGATTCACACACCTGGCACAGGTTGGAGACTTATATCGAAGAACATTCGAGCGCCATGTTTTCCCATGCCCTGTGTGATGAGTGCCTTGCCAAGTATTATCCGGAAGGCGATGGCCAGAATGATCTTGGGACCGACATAGATAGCGAGGGCGATGAACAGCAAGATGATGGGTGAGGCACGCCATGTCTCGTAGCACAGAAATAACCGATACGAAGAATGACTGGCTGCGTTTGCCTTCATGGATAAGCGGTGAGCATCTTCCTTCGGCCAATGAGGAGCTTCGTCGCAGGTACCGGGTACAGATGCTTACCGGGATTTCACTTATTTTCGTTTATCTTATGTATCTGTTTTCTATTCTTTTTTATTTCGATTCCTGGGTGTGGAGCGTGGCTTTTCTGTCTGTCCCGGTTTTCGGTGTGGCGCTTATGGTATATCTCTATCATACCGGTAACGTGGATTTGGTGGGTCATGGGACTTGTTTGCTGGTCTTGTGTGGAGTCGGTATTCCGAATTTCATGACTGGTGGAGTCAGTGGAGCCAACGCCGCCAGCATGCTTATTTTTCCGGTCACGGCATTGATAGTGGCGGATCGATGGGGGCTTGCCTGGGTCGGCGTTTCCATATTTTTAATCATGGGATTTCAGGCGTTGGACCTTTGGGGGTTCGAGTTTCCTCAGGTGATTCCACCCGAGTCAAAACCGATTGACACCACGGTAACACTGTTGATTTCGTCTTTAGTCATTCCTGGAGTATTGTGGTTTTCAGAGATAGCAAGACGCAGGGCCGAGGCTGGTTTGTTGGAGATTAAAGAACGGGCGGAATCCGCCAACAGGGCGAAGGGGCAGTTTCTCGCCAACATGAGCCACGAGTTCAGGACTCCACTCAATGGGATACTCGGACTTACCGAGGTGATGCTGAACCGGGAGCAAGAACCGGAGCAGAGACACCAGATGGAAATGGTAAAGAACTCCGCAAACGCCATTTTGGTCCTGGTCAACGATATCCTGGATTTCGAAAGGGTGGAGGAAAACAAGCTGGAGTTGTATCGGGAAAAATTCAAGCTTAGGCAGACCCTTTTGGACATAATAGAGGTGCTGAAGGTTCAGGCGGATCATAAAAACCTGGCGCTGAGTTTGGATATATCGGATTCTTTACCGACTTATCTGGTTGGTGATTCCAAAAGATTTTCGCAGGTGGTAAGTAACATCGTTGCCAACGCGATCAAGTTTACCGAACGCGGATCCGTTACCGTTACCGTGGAACAAGGTCAGTTGGTGGATGAAGACTTGGAATTGATCGTCAAGGTCGCGGATACAGGGATCGGTATTTTGCCTGAGAGACGAGATGCCATATTCGAGGCTTTTACCCAGGCGGACGGATCCACTACAAGACGTTTCGGCGGGTCCGGGTTGGGCCTTGCCATTTCCAATAAGCTAATTGGACTCATGGGTGGGGCCATTAGCGTAGACAGCAAGCCAGGTCATGGTTCAGTGTTTACGTTTACCGCCTGGTTCGGTTGTCCCGGATCTCTATGCGGTGATTTTTCCACAAATTTCACACCAACGCCGGTCAATACCTTTTCTCTTGAAGAGAATAGTCGAAGATACAAGGTGTTACTGGCTGAAGACAATGAAATCAATCAACACATGACCAAAGCCATGCTTGAACAAATGGGACACATGGTGGATGTCGTGTCCAACGGCAAAGATGCCCTGGAGTGTCTTGAATCCGGGAAACATGATGTGGTGTTCATGGATGTGCAAATGCCTTTGATGGACGGATTTACAGCGACCAAGTCGATTCGGCAACGAGAGGGCTCACTGCACAGACACACGTGGATCGTGGCCATGACCGCAAATGCCATGCCAGGCGACAAGGAGCTATGTCTGGAATCTGGTATGGATGACTATGTAGCAAAACCTCTCACGATGCAGAGCCTGTCGGAAATCCTTGCCAAAGTGCCGGGGCAGGGCAGACTTCGTGAGTATGGGCAGCAGGATGGAACCGGGGAGGAACACAAGGTACTGGACCTGGATGAGCTTGTTTCTCGTACAAGGGGAGACTCAGCGCTGGTAATCGAGTTGCTGGATATTTTCAAACAAAGCTCTGCTGACCTTCTAAACGAGATGGAAGGATTCTTGGAGGAACAAGACTTCGCTGCCCTGAGCCGTACGTGTCACAGTCTAAAAGGTGCTTCTGGCATGATGGGAGCAAAACGTCTTCGGTATACGGCTCAACAAGTTGAGTTGCTTTGCAGACGTGAGCAAAAATCCAGCGTCGAGGACGGAATCAGCAGGGTGAAAATCGCTCTGGAGGAACTCTATCCTGCCATGGAGGAAGCCAAGGAAAAACTATCCTCGTCTTGAAGTAAAATTTTCTTGGGATATTGTTGTGTTCGCAAGACACCCGACTGGAGAATGTCATGTCCGAATTGTCAGGACCCCTTTTATTCGACCCGCTGGTGAAAGTCTTGCCATGGGGTGGACGAAAACTCGGCTCTTTTCTTCACAAAATCCTTCCTTCTGATGAGCCGTGTGGAGAGTCGTGGGAGATTGTGGACTTACCTGATGCGCAGAGCTTGGTGAGCGTGGGGGCTTTGTCCGGCCGGGAACTGGGATCTTTGGTGAAAAAGAATCCAGAGCCCATGCTGGGTGAAAGCAGGTTGCTCAGGGGACGGTTTCCCGTCCTGTTCAAGTTCATCGATGCAGCCAAGACTCTTTCCGTACAGGTGCATCCTGATTCTAAAACCGCCTCGAGGCTGGGTCATGGGGCGAGACCCAAAACTGAAGCATGGTATATCCTGGACGCGGAGCCAGGCGCGAAGTTGTTCCTGGGCTTGAAAGAGGGGGTGGGCGCGTCTGAACTGTCGGCGGCATTGCAGGATGGGACAGTGGCGGAACTATTGTATGAAGTTGATGCCAGAGCCGGACAGTTTTATTTCATTCCAGCGGGTCTGCTGCACGCCATCGGTGGGGGGATCTTGCTGGCCGAGATTCAACAATCATCCGACACGACTTATAGGGTATTTGATTGGAACAGGCTCGGGCTGGACGGTAAGCCGAGGCAGTTACACATAGAACAGGCCCTGGCATCTGTAAACTACAATCTGAGAGGACAGCTCGATGTGGAAGTTCCTCTGTCTGGAAACCCCGGAGTCCGGTGCAGCGCGTTTTGCTTTGAGAAAGCACGGTTGAGCAACGGCACAGAGTTCGTTTTGGAAAAAGGACGTCCCCGTATCGTCGCCTGTATTCAAGGGAAAGTGCTCGTGGATGGTACACGAGGCGAGACTCTTTCGCTGAGCTTGGGTCAGAGTTGCTTGTTGCCGGCTTGTTGCTCTGCCGTTTTATCTTCCGGTTCCGATGCTGCTTTTCTTGTAGTCAGGGCTTAGAATCGGTGGGGTCTGGAGTCGACATGGAACGGAGTGCAAAGTATCCATGGTTTACCTCTGGTGACTTGAATGCGTTTTTCGGCTTGATGTTGGACAATGTAACCAACCTGGTGATCCTCACAGGGATCTTGGTGGGTGGTTTTGGGTTTCCCAGGGAGTTTGTTTTTTCACATATGATACCTGGCACGGCTCTTGGCGTGTTAGTGGGAGACTTGGTTTATTCATGGATGGCCATTAGGCTGGCTAAGCGAACAGGCAGGCAAGATGTTACGGCTATGCCGTTAGGACTGGACACCCCTTCCACCATCGGTATTGCCGTGGCCGTGTTGGGGCCTGTGTGGCTGGAGACGAAGGATCCCATGATCACCTGGCAGGTGGGCATGGCTACCATGATTCTCATCGGGTTGATCAAGATGGCGTTTTCCTTTACCGGAGACTGGGTCAAGAGGGTGGTCCCACAGGCAGGCTTGCTTGGGTCTATCGCGGGAATCGGTATAGCTCTGCTGGGTTTTTTGCCCCTGGTGAACCTTTTTCAGATGCCTGTGGTGGGCCTGGTGGCGCTGGGCCTCGTCCTGTACTCTTTGGTGGCGCACCTGAGACTTCCCGGGGGCCTGCCGGGCGCGGCCGTTGCGGTGATCGCATCCACAATACTGTACTACATTCTTGGTGCGACAGGAGTGCTGGGATCCGGCTTCGAGATTGCCCTCCGGCCTTTGGCCATAACTGCACCAATTCCGAGCCTGGGCTTTTTTCATGGACTGGGCAGGGCGCTGGATTATTTACCTATCGCCATTCCCTTTGGATTGCTGACCATCATTGGTGGAATAAATGTGACTGAAAGCGCCAAAGTGGCAGGCGACGATTACAGCACCAGGAATATCCTGCTTACCGAGTCAGTGGCCACGCTGGTTGCAGGTGTTTGCGGAGGCGTTGCTCAATCCACTCCATACATCGGCCATCCAGCCTATAAGGCCATGGGGGGCAGGGTCGGTTATACCATAGCCACAGGATTGTTCATCGGTCTTGGTGGTTTGTTCGGTTTCGTCTCGTCCATCGTCCAGTTGTTACCTGCCGCGGCAGTAGCTCCCATACTGATCTTCGTGGGGTTGGAGATCACTGCACAGACGTTTGGAACATGCCCCGTGTCTCATTATCCTGCCGTGGGTCTCGCCCTGTTACCATCCGTTGCCGATCTCGTTTTGATTCAGTGGAACAAGTTGCTGGCAGGATTAGGTGCTTTCGGTAGCCTCAAGGGAGACCTGGCCGCACAATACTCCACCGTGCTCGCGTTGGGCAATGGATTTATCCTCACAGCCATGTTGTGGGGTGGTCTCGGGGCGAACCTGGCGGACCGTCGAATCGGTAAAGCTGCGGTTTTCGTTGCCATCTGTGCTGTGTTTTCTCTTTTTGGCGTCATACATTCGGTGGATCCAAATGGAAAGCTCTACCTGCCGTGGCTTGTGGACTCTGATCTGCCATACAGGATAGCGGGTGGATATGCCTCTTTTTCATTGATGCTGCTGGTGTTGGGAAGTTGGCCCGGCTCGAAAGAGCGTGAGCGCAAGGATAGAGCACTGTGACCCACCTCTATAACAGGGTAGCATTATCGGTTCTTGCTGCTATATTTTCATTGATGCTGTACTCCCCTTCCGTCCATGCTGGTTGGTTGTTGCAGCCAGGTGTTGGAGGAGCGTTGTCGGATGTGGGCAGGGGGCTTGGCGGTTCTCTGGATGTCTACTTGCGAGGATACTGGTTGCCAGTACCGGAAGTGGGCATAGGACTGAGCGCAAGCGCATTGTTCCCACTCCCTGGCAATGAGTATAGTGAGAATAGTGATGAATCGAGCCGGACGACAGGGGTCCTTTGGGCCGGCCCTGCTGTTATCCTGCGTTTCGGTAATGAATCCGCATGGGGTTTTACCAGGGCTGTTGTGGGCGTATGTGGCTCTATTTCTTCTGGTGGAACGAAGCCCTTGTTAGTTGCATCCTTAGGCGGGGGGTTCGTGGTGGCTCCTCGCGCATTGCCTTTTCATTTTGGATTCGAACTCGATGGTGCGTTGGGACTGGTGGGCAACGCCACTGTGAGAACCATAGGACTTGGAGCCTTTATTGGCTGGACTTTTTGAAAAGGGAATCTACACGGTACGATAAATGCAACTTTTTGTGGCTCAATCGTAACCTTGTGTTATTAATAGTTGGAGGCTGACGTGGGGGGAAGAAAAGAGGAGCTACAATGGCCCCTGATACATTGCTTTCGAACAAAAAGATTTCACGGATTTTTTTTCGGTTGCTTCATGGAAATTGCAGGTTGGCTTCATTGGTGCGGGATTGCAATCTAGACAAGGATGATTGTGACAAGCTCACCAAGCGTATGATTAAAACGGGGCTGATCAATAAAGGTACAGGTGGTGTCTTCGAGATAGATTGGGAGAGGTTCGTACCCTTGTTCATCAGTAGAGCCATGAATATTTATTCGGCTGCCATGCCGTGGAAGTATGTGCCCTATTATGTGGAGCGCGACCCGGAAAATGTAATTGAATCCGCATGTGCCAGGGCAGAGAGGGAATTGGCCAAGACTAAGGTCATACTTGCCGACAATGAGGCGTTTTCCAGTCTCGTTCAGGAATATTTCATGAGTCTCGCAACAGAGGTGGATGCTCCCGAGGACTATCTGGCGGACTTGAGGTTGCAAGATGCGGTGGATGAGTTCGAGTATGCCTTGTTGAAGATATTCCCCTTGTTGAAAAGGTCTAGAACCCAAAACGAACAAAGCAGGCGACTTCGCAAGGAATTGGGCAAGTGGTACAAGCAAATCCAGGAGTATGACAACACGCCCACTGGAGCTGCGCTGCGTTCCGCTTTTCGGAAAGTCGATCTTTTGTGAGTCGAGACATTATCGTTCGTACGAATCGATGTATTTGATGGGGTGGGCTGTGAGAAAATCCGGTTTGATCATCTCGACCAGAACCCTGCCTTTCAAGTCCTTTGGAACCGGGAGTCCCAGTAAATAGAGGATGGTTGGAACCACGTCTGCATATTGCATGTTATCCAGGTGAGCCTGTGCTACTATGGGTTGGCCCACCGCCAGGAACATGGCGTCAGCTGAATGCCATCCGGGCCAAACCGGGTTGTGAGGGCTTGCAAGCATTCCGCTGTCTGATACGAACAACACCACCGTTTGGGGGCTGATTGATTTCATGAAATCGCCAATCCTGCGATCCAGCAAACCATGATATGCGTCTATGAGTTTTCCCCACCTTGGATTTTTGCTTCGCTCGAGTCCGAAATCTTTTGGAAAACGAAACTTCCAAAAAGCATGCATTACCAGGTCCAGACCGTTCAGCAAGATAGCGGCAAACGAATAGTCACCTTCGGGAAAACGATTCTTCAACACGTTCATGAAGGTCATGTCTGCGTCATATACATTGGTCAGCAGTTTCATGGGAGATGTGATCACAGGATTGTAGTGCCAGGAAGCCAACTCGGATGAACTCTTGGCATCGAATCCGGCAATGACTTTCAGCATGGTTGCAGGGTTTTCCTTGGAGTCCACCACCAAATCTGCGAGGTTGCGTTCCTCTTCAGGTGGGTAGACTCTATCCGGCACAGGACCTTTATGGGATGAGAACATGTCGAACTCGTTGGGACCGAAGCGATCGGACAAGATCATTCCGGCAATTGGTCTTGCCGGCCAAGTGCATGGCAGACCGAGCACCAGTGATTTTTTGCCCGCCATGGACAACATTTGCCACACGGTTTTTGTTTTGACCCTGTCGCTGGTGGGAGGAATTCCCTGTGCCAATCCCGCAGCAAAATAGCCAAGCACAGTAAAGGAAAATGGTAGAATGGATCTATTGTGGGCCAATGATTCAAAGGGAAAGGGACTAAGGCCAGGTATGGATACCAGAAGGTATTCTTCGATTCCATGTTCTTCCTTTGGCCTGCCCGTGACTATGGTGGTCCAAGTAATAGGTGATGCTCGTGGAGGCGGAGAAAGAGGAGTGGCGATGGCCCCCTGTGTTACCAATTTTGCCATCACAGGCATGGTCCCGGCTTTCATGAGGGGGTTTAGCACCTTCCACGTAGCTCCATCCAGGCCCATGAGAACTACTCGCAAGCCTGTATCCGAGACCTCGATTTTTTCTTCCGAAACCCGGATGGACTTGCTTCGGCTGGCTGTTGTTTTTGTTCCAAGTCCCATGCCCAGCGCTATTATGGTCAAAATGGCCAACACTGATGGCACAAGGACAGACAGCCTGGCGTAGAATGGGTGGGAGATGTTGGAAATCGCCAGTTTTCGTAAAGGCCTCGTCATCAACCATAGCATGAGTATTCCGACCGACAGCGATATAATGATTCTCACCACCAGCCAGAACATGGACGAGCTGGGTTGAAAACCCACTGCCACAATCGTGTCACCCAGGGCAAATAGTATGCTCCAGGCAAACGAAAAGCCTCCCAACCCACCGAGAAACGCTGCTGAGAGATGGATGTTCGAATAGGATTTTCTTTTATCGATGAGCCGGACGAGGGACCTGGCAACTAAGCGAAAAAGCAACAAGGTCAAGCCCAAGAGACCAAAGGCCAAGGATGTGTAAAGCATTACCAGGATGGTATCTTGCGCTCGGTCTTGCAGATCCATCTTCCATGCCACGAACAATCCATAGGCATATCCACCCGCAAGCCACCCGGCGATGCAGAATGCTGTCGCGGCTAATCTGTTCGAAATTTCAGTAGGCTTTTCCATGAGATGATTTTACAGCTGGAAAACAGAAAATCCAATGAAGTTGAGTTTTTCCACGGCGTGGGAGTTGACTTGCGTAGAGGATTACAACACAGTATATTATTATACTCCATAATCGAAGGGGGAGTCTGAAATGGACTTCACAAGGAACTCGAGGTGGTTAGCGTTAGTGGCCGTGATGATTTTTTCCGGATTGCTACATGCGAAGGAAAGGATTTTGGTGATTGAGCCCCAGGGTCCATTTTTGAAAAAATCCATGCTGGATACGGCACACAAGACCTTACGATCGTTGGCTGGCGAATATGATCACTTGGAGTTTATCCAGGAGTCGGACTTGGAGAAGTTGCAGTTGCAGGCCGGTTGCAAGGGTGTGAGCCCAAGGTGCTTGAAAAAAATGGGCAGGGCTTCTGGAGTGAGAAAGGTCTTGGTGGTCCAGGCAAAGAAACTGCCTGGAAGGCGAATGTTAATCTTGAAACTCGTGAATGTCTCATCGGGAAAGCTTGTAAAACAGAGCCGACAGAAAATTCGCAAAGCAAAGAGATCTCTTGTCCTGGCATTGAGGCGGGGTTGGAGTTCCGTGTTTGGAAAAATCGTTCAGTGTCGAATCAGGGTCAATGCCAATACGGAAAACGCCAAGGTTCTTCTGGATGGAGAGCAAAAAGGCACTACTCCTCTGACCATGAATGAAAAGCTTACGGTCGGATACCACACCCTGACTGTCTTACATGAAGACACCTTGCCGTCGGAGAAAAAAATCGTAATTAAACCAGGCAGACGAAATTTGAAATATATGTTTCATCTGAAACTCAAGCCGACCGATGACGAAAACATCGAGCTGGTGCCCCTCGTTCCCCGCGTTGTGAAGCACCCAGCACAGGTAGTTGCGAAGACCGGGATTAATGCAAAAACGGTAAAGATGAAAAAAGATCAAAAAACCAAAGAAACAAGCACTACCGGTATACCAGCAAAGGAATCAAAGACCCCGGCCGTCGAAGATGTAGGCGAACCTGGAAAAGGACTCAAAAGTGCGACTTTGCAAGATACAGACGAACCGGGAAAAGGACTCAAGAGTGCGACCGTAGGCGTGGACGAAAACAAACCTTTTGTCCCGACGGAAAAGGCTCCTGGCAAATCCCCTGAGATGCCTGATGACGATCATACATCTACACCGGTTTACAAAACCTGGTGGTTTTGGACAGCGGTCGGTGTGGTTGCCGCAGCAGGAATCGTGACAGGAACAGTGATTGGCTTATCCGGTGGAGAAAACGGGATTCCTTCCGGCATGGGTCGTGTGGTAATTCAATTCTGAAACAGGGGGCGATTCATGATACCTAGATATAGATATGCTTTCGGATTCTTGTGCGTTGCATTCTTTTTGTCTGTGGCGGGCTGTGGCCCTGCCCAGCACAAGGGCTTTTCGTTTTCTCTGAGCTTCGCCGACATGGGACAGGCTCAAACCGGCAGCGGAATTCCCCAGGACGTCAAGAGCATTCGACTGACTGCTTACAGTCAGTTTGATGAAAATCTCGCCTCTGACTGCATTGCATTGTCTGAAGAAACAAAGCAAAGACAGTCTGTAAGCCTGGACCTGCCACCTGGTTCTGGAATCAAGTTGGAGGTGCAGGGATGGAATGATTCCGAGTGTGGAGGCCGGAATCCTTCAGGAAATCCACCTTGGTTTGGAGCCGCATCAGATGTGGTGGTGAGCGAAGGAAGGCAGACCCCTGTTGTTCTGCAGATTAGGCGTATGGGAAATCACCTCAACCTATTGCGTGAAAATCTTCGAACACCCAGGGTGTTTGGTACGGCAACCTATCTGGATAATGATGAGGTTCTGCTAGCCGGAGGGTTCTCGGTCGTAGGCAGGAAAGAAGGGACTGCTTCGATTCTACAGGCAGCCTGCAACGCGGAGATTGTGGACGTGGCCAGTGCGGCGGTAAAGCGCGTTGTTCCTATGCAGTCATGCAGGGGGTTACACCAGGCATTCAAACTTTCGGACGGACGAGTGGTTCTAGTGGGAGGTTGCCAGGAGGCGATTTTCGATCCCACAGGTAGCATCAGGCCAATTGTGAGACCAAAGGTGGATAGCCTGATTCAAAGTGTAGAAATCTACGATCCTGTAACCAAGGAGTTTAAGGTGCTTTCCGTACAGACCATCACCATGCGAGCCGACTCATCCGGGGCTCTTTTGTCGGATGGTACCCTGCTCCTTGCAGGAGGGAGAACTTCGACCATGAGATCGTCGGATGTGCTATCCGCAAATCCCTCTGCTTCGAATCCTGAGTGGAGCGTTCGTACCAATGGCATGTTGGCCGAACGTACGGGAGCCGTTGCAGTGCTGAGAGATAGTGGCCTTTTGGTGATCGGCGGGAACCTTCCCAACGAGCCGGACGTGGAATTGCTGCCAAGCACAGACAAACCCTCCTCCCGAGTGGAATTGAACGGCCAGCAGTATTCGCTGGCCTTGTCCGGACATGCGCTCGATGATGTAGATGGCAACCTGATCATTTCCGGTGGCATTCCCAATGAGTCTGGTTCCGTACCTTCTTCCCAGTTGTTTTGGGGAACGATGGATGGAGATGGGCTGTCTTTGCTCGCAAATTCCCTGGTGCGCCCCAGGGCGTATCATTCGACTGGCATCGTGGGCTGCTCTGACGGACGGGCATGTGTTGCTGTATTTGGTGGACTGGATTCCAGTATGAAATCCGTAAAGGATGTGGAGTTGGTCAGAGCAAATTCGGATGGACAGTTGTTGTCAGACTCCCTGGAAACCGGTGCTGTGGGAACACTGGTGACAAGCCTGCCGGATGGCTCGGTCCTCGTCACAGGCGGTCTCGACGTTTCTGTTGATGGCGCGATCTCGTTATCTTCGGCCGGGCAGATTCTCACACCTTAGAGAACAGCCCAGGGTATCAGTTCGCTGTTCCGGTGATTTCGCTCAGATCTACTTCTTTTAGTTCGCCGTTATATGACCCATAGGCAGGCGCCACTGTGTAGGTGAGATGGGTTCTTAGTGTTACATTGCGTGGATTTTCGTCACCAGGATACATATCCTGGAGGGTCACCTGATACTCCCTATTGTCCGAAAGGCTTTCGATGTCCAGGACTCCGTTATTGAATACCGCCCCCATGACGTGATCGATGGTTTGCCGGTTTCCCTGGCTGATCGTAGCGTCCGTGGCCGTGAATTCCAGGCGATCATTGTCTCCGTTGGCAGCGATGGGGTTATGGTTTTGATCCATCAGGAACAAGGTGAAAGTCTGTGTTCCTGTATCGTCCATTTGGATTCCAGCAGGTGAGAACCTGGTAGTCTCGGTACCCTGGTTCGGCGGTCCGGTGAACATGATCCTGGTGCTTGTCCATATCCACGTATCATCGTTCCATCGTCCATCGGCAGGATCCCATTGTCCATTGTTGTTATTGTCTATGAAATCTTCTCCCGGGTTCCATTGGCCATCATCGTTTATGTCCAAAAACGGCTCAGGCTGATCCTGTCCAACGAATCCTTCTCCCGGATCATAGATGCCGTTAGCATTGGAATCGTTGAAGCCCTCCTGGCCGTGAACGTAGAAGAGTATGGTAAGCAACCCGTCTCTTGGATTGTGAATGATACCCCCGAACATGTGGTTGGGTTCACCGTCCATGGGTTCCACATCAGCAGGTACACAGTCTGCTTTCAATGTGAAAACGTGGGTGGAGCCGGTATCTTGTTCCTTGTTGGGTTCTATGCTGCAGCCGCTTTCCGCCACCACCCTTATATCAGCGATTGGTACGGCTTTACCAAAGGAGTCCTTTATCGAAAGGGTACATCGAATGGGCATGTCCGGGTCATAGACACCACCATTTGCGTTTAGAGCTTGCGCATTTTGTACATCACACTGCGCCGAAAGATACTTGCCGCTGGGAATTCCTCCAGGCGCGATGGATACAGGAATGGATGCGTCGAGGGGAAGACCGTTGATAGTGGTATATGCCGCAGACACAGTCCCGGATTTGCCGCCTTCTCCCGGAAAACTGTAGAGATCAACTGTCGCTTGTCCTCCGGCTGTGGCAACCTGTTTTTCCTTTACTGCCTTTTCCGTGACGTTTTCCGTATATGGCTCGAAACTTCCCACAGTGGTCGAGAATTTGACGGTGGAGCCGTCTTCAGGCTTGTATCCCTGCTCTGAAATATCAGCCACGATTCGTATGGACTCACCCCAAGGAACCTGGTCGCCGTCAGGAAGGCTCAACACGATCTTGTCATCGGCACAATTGGAGGTGCCAAAGCTTACAATAATTACCACGGCTGTCAGGGCTGCAAGCTTGGAGAGTTTGCGCCAAATGTCATGAATAATTCTGTCCATTTTAACTCCCTTGCGATCACGGTGACACTTACTGTTACGATACTAATGCTTTTTTAGCTTCTCCTGCAAGCTTGCTGGAGATCTCCTGCCGTGGCTTCCAAGGGAAACGGTAGCTTCTTTGGTGCGAATCAGGGCCCATCTGAAAAGGGTTGGTCCTACGATTTGGTTTATCACGATTGCACCTATAATTATGTCGGCTGCCAAGGAGCCGGGACCACCGAGCCTGTTTCTCAGGATTGCGGCAAGTCCAAGACTGACACCTGCCTGGCCTAAAAATCCTGTCCACGCCCAGGACCGGACCGAGGGAGGCTCTTTTGCCACCCATGCACCAAATCCGGTACCCAGCCAGGTAAAGATGGTTCGAAGACCGACGAATATGAGAATGGCTCGCCAGGTTTGTTGTAGCGCACCAAGGTTGAGCCCAGCTCCGGCAATACAAAAGAAAATCAGAAATACCGGGCCGGATGCTTTCTCGAGGCCCTTGGTGAGAGCTTTTCCCTGACGTGAGAAGTTGCCCACGCTGAAGCCTGCCGCGATTGCAACCAGCAAAGCATCCATCGAGAAACTGCGGGATATGCTTATTAGTAAAAAGGCCGATGCAGCCACGAACAGGACCGTCTGTTTTCCGATGAATCTCAAGTAAGCTATCATCAATAGACCAAAGGCGACTCCTGATACCAGTGACAACAGCAAGTCGAGTATCAGGTGCCAAACAGAGGGTTGAATTATCGAGGAGTTTGTGAAGTTACCTGCTCCGATACCCATTATCAGCGAAAAGCCCACAAGGACAACGATGTCCTTGAGTACGGTCACACCCAGCACTGAGTCCGTCATGGGTCCGGTGGATTTGCTCTCTACGATGATGGCTACGGCTGTGGAGGGTGATGTGGCCGTGGCAATGATACCCAACATGCCTGCGAGGGAGATGATCTGTAGAGATGAAAGATTTTCGAATACCGCAAGGAAAGATCGTGCCATCCAAAGTCCAGCGGCACTGGCTCCAAAGACTATGGCACTTTGAAGTAGCGTGATGGACGCTATTCCCCCGGCCCGGTCTTTCAGCCTGTCGAGTTTGAGTTCCGCACCTGCGGTCAACGCAATGAGGACCAACGCAAGTTCGTCCACGAGGCCTAGGTGTTGTATTACACCATGGTCGACCATACCAAGAGCGTAGGGACCCAAAATCATACCGGTCAGGAGATAGGCTGTGATGCGTGGTAGCAAGGTTACCAGAATTTCTCCGAGCAGGAAACCGATGAGCAAAAGGAACCCAAAGACCAATGCTGCCCTGGATGCAACATCTGTAGGGAAATTGATATGGAGTCGTTCCATGCCCAGCATGATGGTCATTATCAGGACCACGAGGAGCAACCTCATCTATGTTCTCCTGACAACACCAGGACCAAACGCACAGAAGCAGGTCCCCCAATGGTTGTGATGAACATGCTGGCTAAGACAGCTGTAAGCATCAGTTCCAGTGCAGGACCCTGGTGAAATTGTCCGAACCCCAGAGCCAGGGCCAATGCCATGGCACCATGACCAAAAAGGCCGGGTCCGATTCCCAAAGGTAGGTACGCCCGGCATCCGGCGATTTTTGCAGCGCTCAATCCTCCCAGCCATTTACCCGCTATTCGAAGGCCAATAAATGCGACAACCAACACCCAACCCGTACTTGTTGGTGATGACCACATCGCGCCGCTCAGGGTCAACATCATCAGGTATATGGGTTTTTCAACACTGGAAAGAGCCGATGCGATCCTCGCACGGGCAGGGGAGCGATTTGCCATGAGCATTCCAGATATGAAATTTACGAATAACGGCGACAAGTGTAGATAGTGTGCGGCTCCTCCTGAGAAGATTACCAGACCGAGCATGATTACCAGCATTTCGTTCTCACCGTATTTGTACAGGGTAAGTAAGTGGGAGAGTGCGCCCAGGGCCAAGCCCATACCGCAGGAGATGCCAAACCAGACCAAGGCATGTGTGGAAGGGCCAAGATGCATAGGGTGGACTGTACTCGAGCTGGCGAGGATTCCCACCAGCACCAGGGCTGGAACCGCATCTATGGAATTCAAAAGACGAAGGAGATCCGTGACAGGACCTCTTGGTTGGAGGTGGCCCATGACCAGTGCCATGGAAGTAGGCGAAGACACAGATGCTACGGCGCAAAGGGTCGCGATCGTAAATACCTTGGGTGCGGTGTATGGCCAGTGATGTTGGAACCAAAGAAGAAGAGGAACCAAACATACAACGATGGTTATGGATGCTTCTGCCAGACCAGCCGCGTGTTGACGCCATGGAAATCGTTTCAGGTCCGAGATGTTGAACCCCAGTCCAAAGATCAGCCCAACCCACCCCAGGCCGAGGTCCAGCAAAACAGAGAGATTTTGCATGGTGTTTTTGCCCAACACGCCGAACACTTGTTCTCCCAGTATCCAGCCAAGGAACGCAAAGCCGATACCGGAGGACACAAAAGCCTTCAATGGTGGTGGAAGTTTTTCGAGTCGGTAGAGCGCTGTACCGATATATGCGAACAGAGCCACCAGTATCAGGCTGATAATGGTATCCAAAGCGCCCTCCCGTGTGTCAGCAAATTACATCGGCCATTCCATGGACCCTGGATACTGGTACACTGAAAAGTATTCCTGAGCCAGGTTTTGAGAAATCACCACAAACGTCGTCGAGCAGCTTGATCACTTCATCGAGCTTCGCTGAATCCAATACGCTCATTATGAGATGGCTATCGGAGTTGCCGCCTGGAAACAAGGAACTTAGTCCTGCGAATATGGGTACGTCTTCTTTGAGAATCTGAGCCATTCCCCTGGCGTCTATCACCGTGGCTCCAGTGATGCCCAATTCCAGAAAACCTTCCAGGATCATATCCAGCTTGCGGTAGTCATTGACCACGCAAAAAGCCAGTTCCAGTCCTCGGCAATTGCCCGTCTCAGACATGTCGTTGATCCTCTTCGAAGATCAGTCGTCTCAGGTCTTGTTCGTCCTTTGCATCCACGAGCGACTGGACAAAGGCCAGGTTGGAGCACAATCTGGCTATACGGGCCAAGAGCTTGATGTGGGTCGAGATGGAATCCTGTGGGCTCAATATCATGAATACCAAGCGAACAGGTGAGCCATCCCTCGCTCCGAAATCCACGGCATCAGGTAAAAGAGCTACCCCCATGGTTGTATCGGTTATGGAATCGATGGTTGCATGTGGTATGGCAATTCCGTTTTCCAACCCCGTGGGTACCTGCTCTTCTCTCTCCAATAACACCCTCAACGCTTCGTCCGTGTCGAGTCCAGTGAAGACCTTGGAGAACAGTTGTACCATGGACTCGATGACTGTCGTACATGATGAAGCATCGACATCGGTGGTTATCAATTCAGGCTGCAGGTATGGACTCAGACGCATGGGCTCCTCCTGAACCGTTGGAATGATTGCAGCATAGCAAAGGGTTTTCTGTGTTCGCAACACTTCATGTCTTTCGTTTTTCTCGTTGATTTCGTTCTTGACGAAAATGTCAATAATTGTTAGATGGAAGTTCTGGTTGGGATTCAACCTCATGAACTCCAATCGAGGCCCGATGGTCACAGAATTATAGGTGGCCTGGAGGTCGGAGGCAATTCTCCTCGAAGTCTGAGGGGGCGCCGCTTCTGACTCCAAAATGTTAGTCGGTTACGGGCAGGATGGGTTTTCGGATTCCCCCGTGACGAGGAGACCTTGGATATCGGTCAGATAATGAATTGCGCAGGGGGCGTTTTTTTAGGAGACAAAGTCATGGTGCAAAATATGGATATGGTTATGGACCAGGTTTGCGAGACAATTCTTGATGGACTGGCAAAGGGACTGGAGCGTTCCGAAGCTCTTTCCTCCCTCATCGATGCTCTGCAAGCCGTGGCTCAGAGATTGGAATGGCTTGAAAATCGTGTTCAGGAGCAATCAGAGACTATTTCCGAGTTGCAAAAGAAGCTTTCGGAAACGACTCAGTACAAGCAACCGGCTCCGGTTCCAAGGCCGTTGGCTCCTCCTGCGGCTCCCCCCGCGAACCAGAGTCCTACCATGGCCAACCTGCCGTTCGGTCTGTCTTCCGAGCCTCAGAGGAAGCCCGTTATAAAAAGACGTTCCAGATCATCGTCCAAACCCACCGTCATTTATCGCAAGGATCCCCGCGCGTCCGATTCCCCTCCTGTTGTTTTCTCTGTTCCGGAAAAGAAGGCAAAGACCGGTGCGCCACTAGACGATGGTGAAGAACAATTCTGCTCCGAGCCTGGTTGTGATCGCCCGGTCCATTCCAGAGGTCTATGTTCTCTGCACTATCAGAGGTTGCGATACCAGGAACGAAAGGTCGAAAGCACGCATTCCCTCGAAAGCCTTATTCCACCACCACCACCTCCCAATCGTTTGAAGATTGGGGCTCGTAACAAAAAGCAAGGTGGAACAAAGGGCATTTTCGCCTTGCTGTATGAAGAGCGTGGACGCCGGACTCTGGCAGGTCTCATCAATCAAATGAAATTGGATCGAAAGGACCTTGTGGATCGTATGAATAAACAGTTTGCCGATATGCCTGGAGTACCGCTGGAAGAAGAAGACGTGCTTCGGGCCATCCATTATCACAAACTGGGAGATAGCCTGAAGAAGAAGGAAGGTGAAATTATCTGTCGGCATTTGACTAAACAGCGTGGCTCCATTGTCAAAGCAGCTCAGAAGTTGAAACTGGACATAGAGAGGTTCAACGAACGTATCGAAGAGCTTGATTTGAAGGATGAAGTCGCAAGGATAAGAAACGATTTCAGAGAACACGTTCTCGAGCACACCACTTTTATCGAGAAGCTAGACCTGGCATTGACCAGGGAGAAGTACTTAAAGGACCTGGGAATTGAAAACGAGGTTGATTCTTCGCTAAAAGAGGAACTCGAGCAGCAGATCGAGTTGATCGAAGAGGGAGCAGGCGCTGAACAGGCCGAGAGTTCAATAAGGGAGGCCCTGGGCCTCGATGACCAGAGGTATCGCAGGTTGGTCAGGCGATTCGAATTGGGGGTTCGTCTCGGTATCGCGGATATCGAGCAGGAGGGAGACTCGGCATGAGAATCGTGGCAGTTGCGGTTTTTGCTTTGGTAGTGTTCGTTGCTCAACCTTTTGCGGTAGCGGACTCTATAACTGTAACGGCCGTGGGAGATGTGAACATGGGCACGAGCTTTCCTTCTTCCGCCTTTTTGCCGGCGAACGAAGGGAAAGATCTTTTCGCCACCGTGTCTTCTTTGTTGAAAGGGGACATGGTCTTTGGAAACCTGGAAGGCCCGCTGCTCGATGGAGGTGAGACGAAAAAATGCTCATCGAATCGCAACTGTTATGCATTCAGAACGCCAACCAGGTTGGCTCCCAGGCTGAAAGAGGCCGGCTTTACCGTTATGAGCCTGGCGAACAACCATGCTTTGGATTTTGGAGAAGCTGGTCGCGATTCGACCATGGAGCAGTTGGACAAGCTTGGAATCGCTCATTCGGGAAAAGTCGGTGATATTGCAAATCTCCAGGTCAAAGGCAAGAATGTAGCCTTGATTGCGTTTACCACGGCGGATCATTCACATAATCTCCTGGATATTCCCGGCGCGAAGAAAATCGTGGGGCAGTTGGCGGAAAAAAACGATATCGTAATAGTATCGTTTCACGGCGGAACCGAAGGTTCCCGCGCCATACACGTGCCGGACGCACCAGAGTTTTTGGGCAAGGAGCCTAGGGGGCATCTGATGGAGTTTGCTCACGCAGTGGTAGATGCGGGAGCCGATCTGGTTCTTGGACATGGTCCTCATGTCTTGCGTGGCATGGAGGTTTACAAGGGAAGGCTCATCGCTTACAGCCTTGGGAACTTTTGCACCTATGGCAGATTTACTCTGTCCGGCCCTCTTGGCAGGGCTGTGATTCTCAAGGCGAAGATCGATGCGGAAAGTGGGCGCTTTTTGGGTGCCAAATTGTACCCAACTATTCAGAAGAGACCCGGCGGACCAAAGCCGGACCCCAATGACGGAGGGGTCAAGGACCTGGTTAAACTCTCTTCTGCGGATTTTCCTTATACTGCGCCTCGTATAACCAAGGACGGTTCTGTGACAGTGGGGGCTTCAGAGGGTTTTGGGCTGCTGGCGTTGAGTTCTGCTGAGAGCAGGGCAAAAGTCTTTGGTTTGATGCGGGATTTGGAAAACAAAAAGCATTCCAGGAGTTCGTTGATAAAGTGGTTCGGTGACAAGCGTGCAAGGTTGATCCCTCAAGTCAGGGAGCACTTTGCCCATCCTGCTGAAAAGGTCTATTCATATAAAGATTACCGAAAGATTTTCATGAAACCTGCGTTGCTGGACAAGGGAAAGGCGTTTTTGAAGCAAAACGCAGAGCTTTTTTCCAAGGTGGAGACCAGTTACTCGGTGGCTCCACAGGCAGTGGCTGGTATCATCGCGACCGAGACCAAGTTCGGTGATCATCCGGGTACTTTTAGAGCTTTCAACTCGTTGGCGACCCAGGCGTTGGAAATGGGCCGACGAAGGGCGTGGGCCATCAGGGAGCTTTCAGCTCTGCTCAGGGCTTTTTCCAAAGATCCCCTTGCAGTGAAAGGCTCTTATGCCGGTGCGGTTGGGTTCGTGCAGTTTATGCCGTCGAACGTGTTGCGCTATGGCCAGGATTTTGATTCGGATGGAAAGATAGATCTTTACTCGTGGCCTGATGCCCTTGCCTCCTGTGCAAACTATCTCAAGAGGCATGGATGGAAAAAGGGAGGAGAGCTTACGAGGGGAAGCGCAAACTACAGGGCCTTTTTCAAATACAATCCGTCCCATCACTACGCAAGAATAGTGGCCGAATTGGCAAAGGCCTTCGGATATGTAGAGCAAAAACCTGCCAATAAAAAGAAAAGCGGTGGTACCAAAAGGGCCGGCGCAAAGAAATCACCAAAAAATAAGCAAAAAAAGAAACCTCAAAAAAACGCGACCTGACTGTATTCCTTTGTCTCTGCACAAGGGTCAACATTGTAAGATGCGAGAGGCTACATTGACACAGGCTGCTGAGACTACAGGACTGGGCTCCTCGTTCAGTGGAGTAACCGTCGATGAGTTCAAGGAATTTTTACGCACTGACACGAGCACGGTGATCGGGTTTGCCAGACGCCTCATGGGGGATGATGAATCCGGACGCGATTTGGCCCAGGATGCCCTCATAAAGGCCTTCAGGCACCTGGATAGCTTCAGGGGCGAAGCGAGTCTGAAGACTTGGGTGATCAGAATAACGGTGAACGAAGGTTTGAAAAGACTGAGACGCAGGCGTCTGAAAGAGAAGGTGGCAGGCTGGTTTGTCTCGGGGCAAGACAACCATCGACCCCTTGGTTATGGGTTGAGGCGATCCAAAACTCCTGAACAGGAAGCGGGTTTGTCTGAGCAGGCAAGGTTTCTGGATGAAGCTCTTCAATCTCTGCCTGACCGCCAGAGAACGGTTGTGTTGCTCAGGTACGTAGAGGGCATGTCGGTGGCAGAGATAGCACAGGCAACCGGGGTGGGCCAGGGTACTGTAAAAACTCACCTTGCCCGGGCGCTTCGTAAGATAAGGTCTCTCAGGGACCGGCTGGAGCGGGAGGTCTGAAATGAATCGATGTGAACAAGTGGAGAAGTTATTACTGACAGGTGAGTCCCTCAGCCAGGACGATCAGGACCATTTGAACCTTTGCCCAAGCTGTCAAAAGACAGCTTCCTTGATCACGGACTTGTGCGATGCGGGAAAACAGGTGGCCATGTCGGATGTGGTTGAACCCAACCTGGTCGCATCTGTGAGGCGGAAAGTCTTGGAGCAAATCGAACCAAGACCTGCGCGCCGCTGGGTGCGGGCCGTCTCGGCGCTTGGTGCGGGAGTATTAGGGGTGGTGTTTTTGTTGGTGGTCATAGGCCGTAATCCCCAGCCTGACAAAGAACCTGGAGAAGATCTCTTGGCTTTCATGGACGAAGTTGCGTTGGATCAGTGGAGCGAGCAGGAGTATGAGGAGTTGGGAATAGAATCCGACCTGCTTGGTGAAGTCGATATGGCAACCGAAGGGTACGGTGAAGACTGGAGCGTGCCACTTTCGGATTCGTACCTGGCATTGGAAGATATTATGGAGATATGAGTAACCGTAATGGATTGGTGTTGGAAAATGAAAGTGAGGCACGAAATGAAATCATGGATTTTTTTGTTGGCCTTGATGAGTGTTTTGGGGGTTACATCGGTCAGCACGGCGGATCCCGGGGGACTGATGGGCACTGGTCCGGAAGATGGTGAACCTGGGCCGGAGATGGGCATGCACAAGGGTATGATGAAGATAATGCTCAAGAACAAAGTTGGATTGAACGACGAGCAGATCGATAGCATACAGAAGCTCAAATACAAAGCGGACGAGGCTCGTATCGATATCGAGTACAAGATAAAAAAGGAGCGATTGGAGTTACAGCGCTTGATGGATGGGGACAAACCCGACAAGGCCAGAATATTGAAGCAACTCGATAAACTGGGAGTTTTGAATACTCAGGCTATGAAAAACCGCATCGGTCTCATGTTGGACATTCGGGCTTTGATGACTCCTCAACAGTGGGAAAAAATGGAGCAGCTTCACCGGGAAAAAAGGAAAATGCATCGCCGCAGGAAGATGCGCAGAAGGGCCGGAAGAATGGGACATGGAGGACCTATGGGTTCAGTGGATCCCATGGGCATGGATCAACGTCCTGAAGGGCCATAGCACGTTCTTTTACTTGTTTACCAGTCGAATTCCAACACCACGGATCTCAGAGTGAAATCATCATTGTCTGGTGTGCCTTGACGGGCGCCGTTGTCGCCGGCGCTGAAAGTGAGCACGTTGTGACGCTTTAGCATGCCGACGGAGATCCACTTGGTATATTGTACCACCTGTTGTTCTGAATCAGAGTGGGTGTTGAGATCCATGAGGAATGAACCGTTGAGTTCGACCCTGTCGCGATAATGTCCCATGGTATATTCTTGGCTGGTGGCACCAGGTACGCCTGAATAGCTCAACTTGAGCCGGGCCCTGCTCGGCCTCGCCGGCAATTCGAATTCGAAGCTCTTTGAGGTCAGGAAAGGTTCCATCTTGTCCTGGAATTGCAAAGGCTTCGATAAAAGTACCATTCGAGCAGGACCTCTGGGAGTTGCCGGGTGTCTGAAAGTGCCAGGGGTTGATTTGGATTCCGGCTTCGGTCTCGAGCCTGAACAGGAACTCGTAAAAGTCACGCACAGGAGCATGCACAGGGCCAATGACACAGTATGTTGAATTTTCATTCTGAACCCTCCTCGTATAAGAGCTACTCCGGAAAACAAATATTTATATCCGGGTCAGAAGTTTTTGTACAAGAATATCCATCCCTGCATGGTGCCAGGTTTTGTCCGCACATCGCAAGGCAGGCCCTGCCCATGTCCCCCTGAGATTGGGATACTACATGGATACAAGTACTGCCGGTCGGACAGTAGTGATCCGAGGAGCAGTCACGGGAGCACATGCCCCCTGGAAGTTGTTGTAAACAAGATAGTCCCTGGTCGCAGTCAGAGTCGGTTTGGCAACACGAGCCAAGCAGGTGGTCCGGCGTACATGGCTGAGCGCACGACCACAGCAATACAGATGTTGCAATGGTGAGAACCTGCACCAGCTGATATGTAAAAGGAATCCTTGCCATGTCTTACGAGCCGTCATATGATTCGCATTGATTGAACATACTATCACAATATGCTCCAAAGGGGTGAGACATGGACTCTTCCCAGGGCGAAGGCCAGAAAATCAGAAGACGTATTTTTCTCATCGATCGAAAATTCCAGTTCAAGTGGACCTTTATCATCGTTGCGGTGGGAGTACTCGTCTCGGCCGGGTTGGGTTATTTCATAATAAGGCTCAACCTGACCAACACCGAGTTGCTGGAACTAGATGCAGCTTATGCCGATCAGGTGGCGAAATACGATGCCATGGCGATCTATTACCTGGTGGGTTTTGTCCTCGTGATGGCGATATTCTTGTTTATCTGGGGGATTATCATGACCCATCGGGTTGCGGGACCAATCTATATAATTTCCCGTTACCTGAGACAGATGGCGTCTGGAGAGCCCCCAAAACCGCGTCCTTTGCGCAAGGGAGATGAGCTGAAGGATTTTTTCGAGTCCTTTTCTTCGATGCTTGCCAGCCTAAAGGAACGGGCTTCACAAGAGAGTAAGCTCCTGGATACGGCCATAGGCGAATTGAAGAAAAACGGGGCAGACCAAAACCTGATCGAGTCCCTGGAAAAAATCTACGAGGAAAAAAATCGTTGGGCACAAGGCTGATTTGTGTCGAAAGCAGCCTATACAAAAAAAGTTCTGGGTCCCAGTTTTCCATCCGAAAGCATTGGTTCCATGGCGTCTTCAGTTTTCGGATCATTGGTGCGGCATACCAATACCACGTCGCCACCTTTGATCTTTGCTTCTTTCAGCCCTCTGGACGCTTCTTTGATGAGGGTTCCAAAGGATCGGACTTCCATGCTCTGGGTGGAAGCTACGGCAATGGATACGGTCATGTGAAGTTCAGCGAGACTTGATGGAATATCCATGGATGAAATGCGATCTCTGATACGGTCAGCCACGGCTGTCGCACCGGAAATATTCGTATGAGGGGTGACGATGAGAACCTTCTCTTCCGCGAAAAGCAGTGGCATGTCAATGTCGCGAATACAAGCCCTGACCTGACGACGGGTGTGGTTGTACATGGCTCTTCGTTGTTTGGGAGTCAGCCATAACGAAATCTTGTCGAAGTTATCGAAGGCCATGAGGATAATGGAC
>CAYSLH010000022.1:10952-32177 GCA_964431605.1 uncultured Myxococcales bacterium | reverse complement strand
CAACGTTGGATCTGACACAGTGAGATGGAAAAATCACCTTGCCAATACTCATGCATAGGGATAAAAACAACCCATGAACAGCAAAGACATAATAAAGCTTACAAAGACCACAGCAGCCTCCGGCTGAGCAGCTAAACTCGGGCCAGGGGTCCTGGCCGAGGCGCTTTGCGGGTTGGACCGAGGTCCCCAACCTGATTTGATCGTTGGAATTCACAACTCTGACGACGCAGGAGTCCTGCGCCTTACAGACGAGCTAGCGCTCATTCAAACAGTGGATTTTTTCACTCCCATCGTGGACGATCCGGAAATTTTCGGAAGAATCGCTGCTACCAATTCCCTTTCGGATGTCTATGCCATGGGTGGTCGCGCGGTATGCGCCATGAACGTGGTGGGATTTCCCATCAATAAGTTACCCATCGACCTTCTGAAAGGATGCCTCAAAGGCGGGCAGGAAAAGCTCAAAGAAGCTGACGTGTCCTTAGCCGGTGGTCACAGCATAGACAATCCTGAGTTTTTCTTTGGACTTTCCGTATCCGGTCTGGTGCATCCAGACAAGATATTGCTGAACACCGGGGCCAGGGATGGAGACATCCTGGTGCTAACGAAACCCCTGGGTACTGGTGTCATCACAACAGCACTCAAGGGTGGCATGGCTGAGTCCAGTGCTGTGGAAAAAATAATTATCTCCATGGAGGAGCTAAACAAATCCGCGGCAGAGTGTCTCGACGGTCTGGACGTTCATGCCTGTACCGATGTTACCGGCTTTGGTCTCATCGGACATGCAGCAGAAATGATACAGGAATCGAATGTTGGTATTGAAATAGACACCGGCGCATTGCCTATTTTCGACAAGGCCCTGGAGTATGCGGCCATGGGGCTTTTGCCCGGCGGATTACATCGCAACAGGAAATATCGTGAATCCATGTTGGAAGTCTCAAACGAAGTCGCTCAACCTTTACGAGATTTAGTGTTCGATCCTCAAACCTCCGGAGGGTTGCTCATCTCTCTCCCTCGGGAACAATCCGATGAACTATTGGACCGAATGCACAGAGCAGGCATTGACTCTGCCAATGCCATTGGAATGGTTACGGCCGATCTGTCTGGAAAAATCGCTCTGAGGTAGTCCGCTGCTCTCATAACAGTCGGATAAAATTTATCTAAAAAATACCACTCACATGACGATGATGATCATCAACGATCCTCTGCAGTTGCCACCAACTTGGGAAAGGGGCGAAAATTGAGAATAGAAAAAATAACTGAAGGAAATAATGGAGTTCTCGATACGGAAAATTTGAAAAAACTCATTCTAATGGCCACTGGAGCACCTGATTATAATCCACCAATGCTTCCTGAATCGGTTAACAGTCTCATGAAGGTCTCATCCAACCCCAATGCTGATTTTGGTGAAATAGAAAGGCTGGTTTCATCCGAACCTACAATTGCAGCAAAGGTCCTGGCAGTGGCAAACTCTGCTTTGTTTTCAAGAGGTACTGCCATCGACTCCATACGAACAGCCATATCAAGGCTTGGTTTAGTACAAATCAGAGATCTTGCCTATGCAGCTGCCATCAACGCTAAAATTTTCAGGGTTCCAAAATACCAGTCTTATATGGAAGAACAGAAACGCCATGCGATGGGAGCCGGCATGCTATCGGCCAAAACATGTAAAATCATCGGCCTCAATCCGGACATGGCTTTTATTTGCGGCTTGCTCCATGACATTGGAAAAGCTATTGGTGTGGCAATAGTCGCTGACTGGTGCAAAAACAAAAAACGTCCCTATCCCGAGATAGAAGAGCTCAAAGGTCCCATTCATGAGCTTCACACATCCGTCGTGGCACGGGTGTGCGCATTATGGAATCTTCCCCAGCTCGTGGTTCAGGCTGTCGAAAGACACCACAAACCCATGGTCCGAGGAGAACTCAACCAAATGGCGGCGGTGATTGCAGTGGCGGACCTTGGTTGCCGTCACGCAGGGATCGGCCGGGAAAAAATTCCCGTAACCATCATGCAGGAGCGATCCTTTTTCGATCTAAACATGAGTCCTGATCAGGCAAGAGACCTACTGGATTATTCAGTGGAACTAGCTTCACAGCTATGAGTATGAACAGAAGATCAATTAGCAGGATAGCCTGCTGCCTGGAGGACTTTCCTTATTTCGTCTTCTGTCATGGGAGAAGAAAAGACGATCTTTACTTGCTTTGTACCGGGATCCGCAGTCACGGACTCCACCCCTTTCTCAGATCCAAGCGCTTTTTCAATGGTTGCTGAACAATGAGCACAACTCATATCAGGTGTGATCAACGTAAGCTCCATATCAACCTCCTTCCATGTTGAACTCTTGGATATCCAGGTAAAACCCCATACCCGTCAATTGGTCCAGCTCTGCCTGAACCAGGGCCAGGTGTCCGTCTTCTATCTCGATGAAGGGCTCGAACAAGGCCCGGTGCTCAAGAGGGAGTTCCTTGACCACCCTCTTGTAAAAATCCGAGGTTTCCTTTTCCAGTTCCAAGGCCTTGGTGGTCAGTTGAATCTCATCGTGACACTGTTTTTCATCCAGGGGTTTGTCGACTTTTTTCATGCTATCGGCTATTGCCGACTTGTGCGGGATGGCGGTACGTAGTCCGCCAGGGCGAACCGTTCCATCCTTTTTCCACTCCAGGAGTTTTTCCTGGAGATAATCTATATGAAGCTGTTCCTCTTGTGCCAGTACTCCAAAGACCTTGCGGCCATTGGGATTTCCACAATCACCGGCTGCCTTTCGGTATGCATCTCTCACCTTGGTCTCGTATTCCAGAGCCGTTCTCATGGCTTGTTCCATGTCCATGGCTTAGTCTCCTTCCACAAAAGGAGAAAGTTCGCGAAGACGGTCCACGATTGCCGGCATCTGCTCTATCACAAAGTCGATTTCATCTTCCTTGTTGTAACGGCTCAGTGAAAACCTGATGGAACCATGGGCAGAGGTAAACGGAACTCCCATGGCGCGCATCACGTGTGACGGTTCCAACGAACCGGAGGTGCATGCAGAGCCGGACGAGGCAGCTACTCCAAGATCATCCAGCATCATCAACACGGATTCTCCTTCGATATATTCGAAAGAAATGTTCAATGTATTCGGCAACCTGTTTTTTCCATTGACTATGGCTCCCTTGCAACCCTTGACCAACCCATCCTGCAACCTGTCTCTCAGTTTTCGAACCCGGCCATTCTCCTCGTCCATGTGCTCCAATGCCAATTCACACGCTTTTCCGAGAGCCACGATGGAGGCGGAGTTTTCCGTGCCGGCACGCCTTCCCTTTTCCTGGTGACCACCGATGATCAAAGGTACCAGCTTGGTTCTTTTGCGCACATACAAGGCACCAATACCCTTTGGAGCGTGAAGCTTATGTCCGGAAATGGAGAGCATATCCACGGGGATCTTGGACATGTCTATGGGGATCTTGCCTGCTGCCTGCACCGCGTCGGTATGGAACAACACTCCATGTGCTTTGCACATCTGCGAGATGCGCTCGATGGGAAAAATGACACCTGTCTCGTTGTTGGCCCACATGATACTGACCATGGCAGTGTCCAGAGTGATAGAGTTTTCCAAAAAGTCCAGGTCCAGGGCTCCATCCCGATCCACTGGTATTTCAGTAACCTTGTATCCGTTTTTACCAAGGTATTGGTAAACGCCCCGGACAGCAGGATGCTCGACTCTACTAGTTATTATATGCCGCTTTTCCCCACCCATGGCCTCCAGGTATCCTCTGATTGCCAGGTTGTCACCCTCGGATCCTCCCGAGGTGAAAACTATCTCGTCCGCTGTTGCCCCCAGCAGTTTGGCCACTTGTTCCCGCGCCTTTTCCAAGTGTTTTCCCACCTGGCCTCCAAAGTGATGCATGGACGATGGATTCCCATAAAGGTCTGATAAAAATGGCATCATGGCCTCTAACACTTCAGGAGCGACCGCAGTGGTGGCATTGTTGTCAAGGTAGATATTCTTCATGGCTCAACTCTCCTCCAGCGATTCTTCTTCCACCACGGTAAGGTTCTCGTCCACAAACTCTTTGAGCTTTGACTCCACCACTGCGCTAAGAGTGAAATTCGCGACATTACAACTCGAGCAAGTTCCCCTGAGACTAACGATGACAGTATCCCCATCTAAATCGATCAACTCGATGTCACCGCCATCTTTTTGTAAAGACGGTCTAATCTCCCGGTCTATGGTCTCCTGTATGAGCTGTATCCTTTGAATGTTGGTCATCTTTTTCTTCTTGGGCTTGGCTGGCTCCTGGACCTTCTCTGCCAGCACTTGGGTTATTATCTCCTGGATGTCCCCCTGACACTTGCCGCAACCACCACCAGCTTTTGTGTAATTGGTCACCTCTTCCACAGTACTCAGGTTATTCTCCCGAACGGCCCTTTCAATCTCAACCCTCGTAACACCAAAACATTCACATACAATATCCACATCCTTCTGCTGCTCCGATGAAGGATCGCGCCCTTCTTTTTTGGCTTTGTAGTTATCTATGGCCACCAGCAAAGCGTCTTTTCCCATCACCGAGCAGTGCATCTTCTGATCGGGAAGGCCGCCCAGAAATTCGGCAATCTCTTTGTTGGTAACCTTGGCCGCTTCATCCAAGGTCTTTCCTTTTATCAATTCGGTTAGGGCCGAAGATGAAGCGATCGCCGAGGCACATCCAAAAGTCTTGAATTTCACATCGGTTATCCGCTCCTGCTCATCGACCTTGAACATTAGTTTGAGAGCATCACCACAGGACAAAGAACCCACCAATCCCTCACCGTCCGGGTCTTTCAAAGACCCTACATTGCGTGGATTCCTAAAATGATCCATTACTTTGTCAGTGTAATCCCACATACAATAATCCTCCGTATCCGATGGAGCGAACATGGCTCCCTTTTTCATAGTAAAGATCAAGCAATTTACATGCCAGGCGAACCGATTGTCCAAAATCAAACAATAACTTTCAATTTCAAGTGGTTACCCAGGATGAAAATCTCTCTCAGCACATGAAAAATATTTATGTGAGACAGAAGGCATGAGAGTATCTTGACCATGATACACGATATGTCCAGGGGCTCCGATCATTTTTCTTCATCCAATGTAGCCAAAAAGCGATACAGCGTCGCCCTACCCACATGCAGGAGTTTTGCTGCCTTGACCTTGTTTCCTCCGGATTCCTCGAGGGCGCGGGCAACATCGAGTTTGGTCAACTTTCCGCGCACTGATCTTACGAAAGATGGATGCTCGGTAGCAAAAAATCGTGATTCCATCTTCCCATCTCGTAATTCCGGAGGCAGGTGTTTAGCCTCTATGACTTTCCCATCACATCTTACTGACGCAAATTGCAAAGCATTAATGAGTTCCCGAACATTTCCCGGCCAAGGGTGCGCCATGAGAAGGTCCATGGCTTCCGTGCTGATAGACTCGATTTGCTTGCCAGATTCCTTCCTGACTGATTCGAGTACTTGTTCGGCCAACAATGGCAAATCAGCCCCCCTGTCCCTCAGGGGAGGCAAAGCCAAGGGCACGACGCACAAACGATAAAACAGGTCCTGCCTGAATTCGCCGGTCTCCAACATGGATTTCAAGTCCCTGTTCGTAGCACTGATGATGCGCACGTCCACCTCAACCTCTCGCTCACCTCCCACCGGCTCGAAACGCATTTCCTGCAAAACACGAAGCAACTTCACCTGGAACGCTGGGTCCAACTCTCCCACCTCGTCGAGAAATAAAGTTCCTCCATCTGCGATCTCGAACCGCCCCTTTTTATCTCGTATGGCTCCAGTGAAAGCTCCCCGTACATGTCCAAACAACTCAGACTCCAAGATGTTCAGGGGAAGGGCTCCACAATTGATGGGCACAAAGGGTCCCCCTGATCTGCGACTTTCTGCATGGATGGCACGAGCAACCAATTCTTTTCCCGTACCGCTTTCACCTGTGATCAGGACCGGGTAATCAGAAGTGGTCACTTGCTTAATGGTCTCGAACACATCCCTCATGGCGCGAGACCTGCCGACCATGCCACGGAAGCTGTATTTTTCCTTGATCTGCCAACGCAACTGACTGACTTCTGTAATATCCCGAAGCACAGCCAGTACACCGGATTCGCCAGTTGCACCCTGGGGCAGATTATGGATAGACATGTGAATTTTCTTCTGTTCGCCCGATTTAGTTACAAAGGCTACCTCGTGCTCCGGATGATCATCCGCTCCCTTGACACCAGCGGGAGCAAACCTGCACTTTGCACCACAGATACCATCAGGCGGAAAAACTTCTCGGCAATCCTCGCCAATGGCTTGCTCCCGACTCCACCCAGTGATTTTCTCGGCAGCCTTGTTCATCAGAAAAATCTTCCGTTGATGATCGTGGACTATGACCCCCTCTTCGATATTGTCCAGCACCTTCTCCAGGACCAACAGCGACCTCAAGGCCGCCGAATCCTGAAGCTCGTTTGGCTCATCCGTACCAAACAACCAACGGGCAAAATGGTCCACCAGGCACCTCCGAAAAGAGGGTTTAGCAGAGTGTCTCAAAAAAGACAACAGGTGTCACAGTGTCTCATCCTAGCCAATCTTTTGGGCTTGACCTGCAAAGTCGGGTAGAAAATCAAGCGAAACGTTCGAAACGATCCTTGTCTGCCTTGCAAACAGGGCATTTCAAGGGAGGATTATCCTTGGCGCACAAATAACCACATACGGTGCATCTCCAGATCGGGGTAGAGAAAGAGGTCGGGCCAGTGCCAGTCTTGAAAGCGGAATCTGTTGTTTTTCTCCCATCGGGAGGACGCCTGTCGGGAATGGGCCCAAAGGATTTTTCGCCTTTTACCACTGCTTCGCTTACATAAAGAGCACAATAGCAGGTTCCAAACTCGTCCAGGTCGTCATCCCGATAATCACAAGGACATATGATGTCAAGATCTTCAGAGCGTTGTCCAGTGGCATCCCTGCACGGGCATGCCATGTAGCCATACCTTTCCTTGTTGACCAACAGTCCCTCTGCCAGATCATAAACCATCTCGGCATCAGGATTGAGGAAATACCCTCCATCCCCGGCCTCTTTGGCCAATCGACCAACCAGTTCTTGTATCTTGTCCTTACTCATAGATCCAAAAGCTCCTTCAGGCGTCTTTCATCAAATCCAGCCACCACAACATCATCTATCACGACAGTGGGATAGGAGCGCCTGGGATTGTATTTTGCCACCTCTTCTCTTACCCTTGTCTTCTCATCCCCCTCCAAAAGATCAACATCTATGACTTCGGCCTCAACCTTGTGTTTTTCGAAAAATCTCTTGGTTCTCTTGCACCATCCGCAAGTACTGAGGGCGAATAAGATAACTTTTTTAGGCATAAATTTGATCTCCCATGTTCAAATAGCTTGCGGGCCAACTCCTCGATTATCGATAGATTATACTATCAGGATAAACCTGCCAAGACCATTATCCACCTAAGAGACAATCCCCCCAAAAGCAACAACACTGGAGCAAAAGCAGTAGGACGAATACCCTTGCGACCTTCAAGTATTTCAATAACCAAGGGAACAATGAGTCCGGCTGCAACCACCAGGGACCAAAACAAAGCCGTCAGTTTCCCACCGAAAAACAAACCCAATGCCATCCTGTCCGAACCATCACCGGACGCAAGCCCAATGAAGAAAAGTCCCAATAGTGCCAACTCCAAGGTAATGGCCCAGGCGTCCCAACGGCGAAGTCGCCCATGTTCATTGTGCTCGAGAGGAAACAGCATCAAAAGAGCCGCACCTGTGGAAAAGCCGGACACCAAAAAGAGAGGGCCCAAAATGGCCGAATTCCATGCTGGCCTGGCCACACCCAGGGAACCCAGGAGAATACCGGTATAGGCACCCAGACCCATGCCGAGAATAAAATTAGCCCAAAGTAGCATGGTTTTTCTTTTAGAGCCAAACTCGCACATCCACTTGAACAGTCCGCTCAACTTGAGCCATCTTATGGGAGCAAACTGCCCTACCCACTTTATTTCATCCTCCTTCAAGGAAGCGAGTCCCAGCAGGATGGTGGCTGGATACAAACCTATTAGTATCCACGCACCCCAAGACATGGGAGAAGTTACACGAAAGGCCGTGTAGAAACGCCAGACATATAGCTTGTGCTCCAGGTCGAGAAACAACGCCAGCATACCCAGGGAAATGACCACGGGAGCCAAAAACGGAGCCCACCTGGACCAACGGGAACGTTGCTCGTCTGCCGGATTTCCAGCCAGACCATTGACGGCAGAAATAATCATTACACCTGCTGCAAGCCCACCCAGGAAGAGATAAACAAAGATCTCCCACCCCCAGATATCCAGATGTGGATCTATGTGCAGGCTGTTGCGAATGATGGTAAACTCTTCCATGATTCTCTCCCCGGGCTCAACCGCACCCGCCACCCTTCTTGCGCTTCTTTGGAACGAATTTTTTAACTCCTGTGGGAGGGGGTGGTGGTGGCGGCGCACCTGTCAAAGCTTGACGCAAGGCGGAACGGAATGCATATAGCTTTCTGTCAGCATCTGTCGCATCATCTGTAAGGACTGGAGGATCTTGTAAGGCGAACTTCACCCAACCTGCAAAACCTCCATCCAAGAGCAGGATCTTTCCTTTGTATTTTTCCGCAGGCTTGGGAACAGATGCAATATCCCCGGAAGATACCAGGACCAGGTCCTTGGTGCCTGGAGCATATTCCAACCCCAGCTCACCCAGTTTTTTTAGGGGAACACACTCTGAGCCTGGGATTCTTCGCTTGACACACTCCTTACGGCTTCTCAAGTCGATTACTCTCATGGTCCAAGGTTGGTCAAGAAGCCTCTTGGCGAATTCATACTGACTGATAGCCATGGTAGTCGGGGCTGGTACTTCGGCTTTCTTGTCTCCCATGGGAACCAGCATAAGTCCCAATCCTGCCAAGGCGGTGACAGAAAAAGAAGCAAACGCCACGATTCGTGGTTTTTTCTCCACCGACTTTTCCTTGTTGAGGAACTTTTTTGCAAAGATCGGCTCCAGCCTGTCCGCCAGCAAAAACATGCCAATAGCCATGGCTGTCACCAGCACGGCTACCACTGCCGGAGATATGCCCAGCAGATCGTAGAAAAACATCTGCCCCATATCAGTGGAATTGTGAAATCCCGCTATGGATGGCTCCATAGCGCTGTAGATGAACGAACCAATGGTCACGCCAACGAACGTCATCATTCCATCCACGTTACCCGAAGACGCTGCAACCAGGGAGGTGCCGGGACAGTATCCTGAAATAATGAAACCGATACCCAGGACCAAACCACCCACCAGCATGGGCACAATATAGGTATCGCTTACCGCGCTCTCGCTAAGGGCCTTGAGGTCCACCAGCCCCAATCCGGAGGCTATCACAATCCCTATCATGGCGGTAACTATGGCGCCGAACATAACCTTGAAAACCGTCATGTCGGTACCATAGAACTGAGCGCTTAGGGTCGTTGCCCTGCCGAAGCCCGCCCTCTCCAGCACGAAGCCGAAAAAGAATCCTATGACAACGGCTACCACCAGACCCAACTCGTATTGATTCGACACCAACGATTCGAACGGGAATATCATAGCCACTCCCTCCTGACAAAGTAGGCCGCAGCATAACCTCCGGCAAAAATCGCCATCATGAATATCCACGAACCCACTGAGAACAGGGCTCCTCCGGATAGGGCCTGGCCCGATGTACAGCCTCTTGCAAGTCTCGCCGCCATTCCCATGAGGATACCGCCGGACAATGCCATGATGAGTCGGCTTCTAACAGATATTCTCGGTCCCCGAACCACCCGTCGCTTCATTCTTCCAGCAGAATAGGCCGAGACAGCTCCACCAAGAAACACTCCCAGCACCTCGAAAATAAGCCATGCATCCAGGGGACTTTTTCCGTTGGACAACCTCCCGGACATGTAGGGATTAGAGCTTACATAATCAGGAGCGACACTGTCAGCAGCAGCCAAGGCAAACCTGTTCGCCGCTCCCGATGCTCCAAGTCCTTCGCCCATAATCAAGAAGGATGCGAGAAGCACCAGGCCCAGTGCAATACCCATCAGATACGGATTGGCAAATTTTTTCTCTTCCATGATTCCCTCCTACAGAAGGAAAAACAAGTTAGGATCCAAGCCCTTTTCCGGCTTGAGAACCGTATGTTTCCTTTGGCGAAGAAGCTTTGAGACGTCCGAATCGGGATCGTTTAGATCTCCGAATTCAAGAGCCTTTGTGGGACATGCACTGACACACGCTGGATCCAAACCCCTTTTTACCCTGTGTATACAGAAAGTGCATTTATCAACGAAACCATCCGAGTGTACATAGCGAGCATCATAAGGACAGGAGGCGATACAGGCTTTGCACCCGGTGCACATGCCCCTGTCCACGAGGACTATTCCTCCCGGGCCGACATGGCTTGCGCCTGTTGGACAGTTCGTGGTGCATGGGCTGTTGGAACAATGATTACAACGCTCGGAGCGAATCAACTCGCTGAGGGCTGGAAAATTACCCTTGACCGTGTATGTAATCCAGTCCCTGAACCCCTTGGCGGGAAGCGCGTTTTCAGCTTTACAGGCAAAGACACAAGCGTTGCAGCCCACGCATCGCCTGGTGTCCATGGTCATCGCATAACGAACTCCATCTTTGCCGAAATTGTTTTTGCTGGAGGTGTTCATACCTCGACCTCCTCTTCGTGAGTGGTTTTGCCGTGCCAGGGTTCAAGGCGCACGAAATTGCAATTGAGGCCAGTGCCCCCCATGATGGGATCCACCTTGAAATTACTCGTCAGAATGCTATCCGAAGCTCCACGTCCAAAAGCGTATTTGAGCCCCTTGGCCGTATGCCCCCAACCATGTACTAAAAATACGCTATCGCCTCGGATTCGCTGAGTAACCCTGACCCTTACCGGACCGCTCTTGACGTTGTCCTGGTTGACCAACATCACCCTGTCTCCGGTTTTCAAAGGTTTGTCAGCAAACTCTGGAATTGAACCAGCCACATCCGAGTTAATCCAGACCTCGTTCTCGGGATAACACTGGGACAGGAACCGATTGTTAGCAGTACGACCGAACGTGTGCATGGGGGCCCTGCCCGTCAGCAATCTGAACATCCCGGATGGCGGTTCCTGCTGGGGACGATATTCGGGGAGGGGATCGAATCCCAGGTTCTTCAATTGCTCGCTGTAGAGTTCTATTTTAGAACTGGGCGTGTCAAATGTTAAGGTCAAACCCTCCTCGATGGTAACAGGCACTTTTTTGCCCAATAACACTCCATCCTCTTGAAGCTTGTGACAGTCCAGCCCGGCAGCCTTCACTCGGTACTTGGAAAATTCCATGCTGTCTTTCCAGGGGAAATAGTCGGAAAGACCGATTCGGTGTGCTATCTCCTTGGCTATCCACCAGCCCGGCTTGGATTCATACATGGGCTCCACCACCTGTTGGCGAACCGCGATAAACGGCTGTTTGTACGCTGGTGCCCATATGTTGTCGCATCGCTCCAGATAGGTACACTCGGGCAATACCACGTCAGCCCAGCCCGTAAGCTCCACGGGAAGGACCTCGATGGACACGATGAAATCCAACGCTTGTATGGCCTTTTTCGTTTTTTCAGGGTTGGGCAAAGACTGAAGAAGGTTTGTACCATATACCATCCAGCCCTTGAGATCATATGGAGTGACACCTGGAATAGTAGCGTCACACAAGCCCGAGGCGAGGGTCTCGTCGGATAACGGGTACATGCTTTCTTTGGGCTTGTCTGCCACGAACTTCGGTTTGTATGCGTATTTGGTATATGGAAATTTAGGTATTTCCATGGCAGAAGGAATCAGATAACCTCCCTTTCGGCCCCACGAACCAAGAAGCGCGGCAATGATGGACATAGCCCTAAGACGCTGGGTGTCATCGCCGTACCAGGTGGTACGCCTGCCTGGATGTATCAGAGAGGCTGGCCTGAACGAAGATAAAAACAGGGCGCTATCGCGAATGAGTTCCGGCTTGAGGCCGGTTATGGCATAAGCCCATTCCGGGGTCTTGTCCTTGACGTGTTCCTTTAGCTGATCGAACCCCATGGCGTATTTATTAAGAAACTCTGCATCATATCTGTTGTGTTTGATAATCACGTGAATCCACGCCAACAAGAGGGCTATGTCCGTGCCTGGTTTGATCGGCAGCCAGTACCTTGCTTTGCTTGCTGCCACAGAATAGCGGGGATCCACTACAACCAACTCGGCGCCCTTGCCTATGGCGTCTGCCAGTTCCTGCACCTGGGTATTGTGCATATTTTCTCCCAGGTGTGATCCTATCAGGGTAATACATTTGGCGTTTTCAATGTCCACCATCTCTGGCGATCCAACACCCTGCCCGAACGTCAGCCAATAACCAACCTCCCTTGGCCCACGGCATTGGGCATAGGAAGGAGCTGCGATATTATTCGATCCGTAAGCCTTGATCAGATGTTTGAACCATGAACCACCATAACCGTGGGTAAACAGGGCCAGCCGCTCAGGTCCATACTTGTCTTTGAGCTTGAGCATGCCCTCGGCCACCTCGTCCAGGGCCTTGTCCCAGGAGACAGCTTCAAAAACATCTTCACCTCTTTTTTTCACCCTTACCAGGGGTTTTTTGAGTCGGTCGGGATCGTAAAGCAATCCAGTGCCTCCAAGACCCCTGGGGCAAAGTCGTCCCCTGGACAAAGGATGCTTTGGGTTGCCTGTCAACTTTGTAACCCTGCCGTCCTTGACGTGAGCCAGTACTCCGCATTTCCAAAAACAAATCTCGCAAAAAGTGGGTATGACTTTGTCTCCATCAGTTTCCGGGTCTGGTCCCCCAGGAGCATCGGCTCCCCACCAATGAGAGACCAATCCGCTGGCCACCGCTGCAGTACCAGCCGTGGCCCCGGAGATCTTGATAAATTGTCTTCTCGTTATCTTGCTCATGAGTCTTTTACTCCCCGGTCGATCAGACAAGAATCCATGCAACGGATCATGTCGTGCAAGTGGTGTTCGATGATCCTGTAATACGTATGAGAATTTTCTCTTTTGGTTCCCAAAAGATTGCGCATGCGAAGAATGCGAAGCTGCTGTGACACGGTAGACTGAGAGGCGCCCAAACGCTCTGCGATGGCATTTACGTGCATGCTTCCCTCGGAGAGCATAGCCACGATTCTCAATCTGAGTGGGTGAGCTATGGCCTTCAAAATTTCTGCCGCCACATTTGACGCGACGGGATCTTCACAAGGATGGGGCATAGTACACTCCTTCGTATATTGAAATCTACATATATGAACTTTAGAATTTAGTCAAATGACGTTACAACAATTGGTCGATAGTCCCACCGCCAACTACTTTCTCGCAATCATAAAAAACCACGGCTTGTCCAGGTGTTACGGCTCGTTGCGGTGTTAAAAAAGAGACAGTTGCTTCATGTCCATCAAGTCTATCGACAAACGCAGGAGTTGGTTTATGAGTAGAACGAATCTTCACCTGGCAAGGACCGCTGGTAAAATCCGAAAACGCCGGGGTGAACACCACATTTTTCGCAAGTAGCTTAGATGACAACAAATCAGCAGGCTGGGTCGTGACAATGACTGTCGCATTTTTCGAGTCGATGGACTTGACCCATGCAGGTTTTCCCAAAGCAACACCCAATCCCCGCCTCTGACCGATAGTGAAAAGGTGAACACCGTCATGGACACCCACCTTGCGACCTTCATCATTCAGGATAAAACCCTTGGGACAAGTTTCATGTAGTAACGAACACAGGCTTTGAGCGAAATTTTCATGCTTGGAGCTAAAACAGGCGTCTTGGCTGTCAGGTTGGTCCGCATTTGTCAGACCAAGCTCCCTGGCCCTGGCCCTGACTTGAGCCTTGGTCATCTCACCTATGGGAAGCCTGAGCGCCCTGAGTTGCTCGGGCAACAAAGCGTATAGAAAATAAGACTGGTCCTTGCCTGGGTCAGAACCTGCACAAAGCATCGGAGCCCCACGCGGACCGGCAATCAGCTTCGCGTGATGCCCCGTTGCCATCAACTCTGAGCCGTTATCATGAGCAACGGCCAGCAACTGATGGAACTTGACCTTGGGGTTGCACACCACGCAAGGGTTGGGAGTCCTGCCGCCGGCATAGGCGCTGAAAGCGGGCTTCAAGACCTTTTCGATGAATTCATCTCTACAGTCCACCACCAAGTGCTTCATTTTCAATTGCTCACAGACCATGGCAGCCTGTTGCCATGGTTGGGCCTGAGTCGTGCTCTTTTCCAATGAGCCTGGGAGCATGCGAAAGGTAACCCCTATGGTATCGAAGCCCTGCTCGATAAAAACACTGGCAGCCACGCTCGAATCCACCCCTCCGCTCATCGCAACTACTATTTTTCCTGCTCCAGTCAATTCAACCTTCCTATTGCTTATCCATGCTTATTGAGATATTCATGGAACCGGTTCGGTAACCTTCAAGATCTACACAGATTCTTGTAAACCCCAGTTGCCTCAGTGCCGACGATATTTCCTGCCTCAACGAAGTGACCCTGGGCACTGAATCAGGTCTAACCTCCAACACGGCCATTTCATTGTAATCACGAACCCTGACCTGTTCGAATCCCAAGTTGGAAAGCAAACTCTCTGCGCTGGCGATCTTAGCAAGCCTGGCCAAGTCCAGGCTTTGGCCGTAAGGCACCCTTGTGGCCAGACACGAGTTTGAGGGTCTCGACCAACCGGGGATCTTTCTGTATTGCGACAACCGTCTTATTTCATCCTTGGAGATATCCAATTCAAGAAGAGGGGAACGAATACCTAACTCCCGCACGGCTCTAAGACCAGGTCGGTAGTCAGCAAGATCGTCTATACAACTTCCCTCCACCAATGACTCTATGGAGTTTTCCTTCGCAATAGCCTTCAATGCCGAAAATCTCATGAGCTTGCAGTGATAGCACCTATCGGCTGGATTGGAACGTATCGAGGGATTTTCAAGTTCGTCCATGTCCACCAAAATGTGACGTGCATGAAGAAAGGTCGCAGTGCTTTTGGCTTGTTCAATTTCTTCGGGGAGAGAAAAAGGCGAACAGATTGTCACGCCAAGAGCCTTGTCTCCCAATGCATCCGTGGCTGCAGCAAGCAGAAGAGAAGAATCCACTCCCCCGGAAAAAGCTACAACAACACCACTATCGCCAAGGAAAAAATCGACCAACCTCTGGTATTGTCGCACTTCGCCTAAGTTTTCTTCCTGGCTCATATACCAGCACCTTCTTCAAATCTTTCATGGTGAGCAGCTGTCTGAGTCACCCTGCTACCAGGCGGCACATCTTCGGTCAACCACACGTTGCCACCAATGACCGAACCTGCGCCTATGCGCACCCTGCCCAAGATGGTAGCCCCTGAGTAAATAATCACGTCATCTTCAACAATGGGATGCCTTGGCACTCCCTTGATGGGATTTCCATCGTCGTCGAGAGGAAAACTTTTTGCGCCGAGGGTCACCCCCTGGTAGAGACGAACATTGTCACCAATCTCGGTGGTCTCGCCAATCACTACCCCTGTTCCGTGGTCAATGAAAAAACGTTGGCCAATACTCGCCCCTGGATGAATGTCAATACCAGTGGCTCCATGGGCATGCTCGGTGATGATTCGGGGGATCAACGGCACTTGCAGGAGATAGAGTTCGTGTGCCAACCTGTAATTCGTAATGGCAAACACGCCGGGATATGAAAAGATTGCTTCGTCCGGGCTGGTGGCCGCAGGATCTCCGTCATAGGCAGCCTGCACGTCCAACGCAAGCAAGTGTCGTATCTTGGGCAAACGGCCTAAAAAACCTGAAGTCATATCAAGAGCGGTCTTATCACACGTCGGGCAATAGTTAGGATCCTCACCACAAACGAAACACAAACCACGTTTTATCTGTTCGAGCAGAACCCGCAAAAGTCGATCCAGGGTCGAACCCACATGAAACCTCATGGATTCCTCGGTGATATCCGACGTTCCATAATAGCCTGGGAACAAAACGGACCTGAGATCCTCCACCGTGTCTTCCAATACCTCCCTGGAAGGAAGAACCCTCCGGCACTTTTTCTTACTCCTGTGCCTGGTCAAACCATCACTGGCCCTGCAAAGTGATTCCACCACCTCACTGATAACGATGGAGTCAGGATCCGGAAGCATGGGCCCTGGAGTCATGTCTATTCATCTCCCGGCTCATCGAACAACCATGTGCTCAGGTATCTCTCTCCTGTATCAGGAGCGATGGTGACCACAAGCTTGCCCTCGCTCTCTGGTCTGGCTGCCACTTCCAAAGCCGCCCAGGTATTAGCACCGCTGGAAATTCCCACCAGAAGTCCCTCCCTCTTGGCCATTTGTCTGGCGATACGCCCCGCGTCCGCGTGCTTTACACGGATAATCTCGTCCAATACCTCCGTGTTCAAAACACTCGGAACGAACCCCGCGCCTATTCCCTGAATCTTATGGGGCCCGGGTGCACCTCCAGACAGAACGGGGGAATCTTCAGGTTCAACGGCAATGGCTAAAACTCCCGGTTTCTTTTCCTTCAACCTGGTGGCTACTCCAGTGATGGTACCACCTGTTCCAACACCTGCTATGAAAACATCAACCTCACCTTGCGTATCGGCCCATATCTCCTCGGCCGTGGTACGCTGATGAACTTCAGGATTTGCCTGGTTTTCGAACTGCTGAAGCATCAGGTACCTGGAGTCATTCTTGGACATCTGTTTTGCTTTGTTGATGGCACCGTTCATACCCTCGGCACCAGGAGTCAACACAAGCTTTGCACCAAGGGCCACAAGTAGTTTCCTGCGCTCGATGCTCATGGAGTCAGGCATGGTGAGTACCAGACTGTATCCCCTGGCAGCTGCCACGAACGCAAGGGCAATACCGGTATTTCCACTGGTGGGCTCGATCAATATCGTGTCGGGCTTAATCAGCCCCGAACTTTCCGCTGCTTCAATCATGGAAAGTCCAATCCTGTCCTTGACGGACGAACAAGGATTGAAGCTTTCCAATTTGACAGCCACCCTTCCCGGCAATCCGGCCGCAAGTTTATCCAGCATGACCATGGGAGTAGCGCCCACTAGTTCAGTAACTGTTTTGGCTATAGCAGACATGTATCTTCTCCAATCTCATATGTGTGATGTGGTTTAGATGTAATACATTACGTTCCCGCCATTTTTCTGCTCCTGACGTTGAGCGAGATGGGCAAGGGTGACATGGGAGAGAACCTCTTCGACTGCCTCACCCATTTTTTGCCACACCTCTCTCGATGCACATCTGTCTATGCGGGGACAAGTAACGCCATCGTGAACACAGTCCACGATGGTCAAGGGCCCCTCCAGGCTCTGCACTACCTCGCTGGCTGTAATCCTGTTGGGATCCTCGGTGAGTTCGAATCCACCCGAAGCTCCCCTTACAGCACGCACCAGCCCCGAAGTCTTCAAACTGGTCAGAAGATTGTAAAGATACTTTCTTGACACACCCACACAGTTGGAAATGGTATCCATCATCACGGGTCCATTTCCATATCGAAGCGCAAGCTCGATCATGACACGTAGTCCATATCTTCCCTTAGTCGAGACCTTCATCACTCCTCCCGCTTATTTTGTTTACCCACCGCCGGCAAGTAACACCACTGTCAACTCGTCGTTGTCCATCAACACATGCCCGGGGCTCACCTTTTGACCGTTGATTGTCAAGGCTACCATGCGAAGCTGCTCAATATCATACCCCAGCTCCCCCATTACCGAGGCAACACAAGAGCCCTGGGCGACCTGTATCCGGCGCCGATGCTCCACCCAAGGTCGCTTGATGGGCCCAAAAAATTCTATCTCTATCTCCATTCATCTACCGATCATAAAAGTCTACTATCTTTGTAGACTATTCGAAATAAACACCCCCGTCAAGTCAAGTTTATTATAAAGAACAGCAGAACGAAAGTTGAGATATAAAATACACTATATTTATTTTGATGTTATACCATTCAAAAAAATAACTACATTCCACCAAAAAATGGGACTATTGAAAATATGCATTTATGAATAACTACTGAAAATACAAAAATCGGTCATCTGAAAATTTTATATACGTCGGTCTTGACTTGTACGACCTGTGGCTGGTAGTTATTCTCCTCCATGGTCCTTTGTAAGGACTGCTCTTTGAGGCGTCGTCTAATGGCAGGACATCGGCCTTTGGAGCCGATTATCTAGGTTCGAATCCTAGCGCCTCAGTTTCAACTCCGCCCGCGATGCTGCTGCATTGTGGGTTTTTTTACGGGAGTAAATCATGCGAGTTTCCATTGCGACCTCGATACTCTGCTCTGTTTTGTTATGTGCGCCTTTTTCCTTTTCTCAAACACAAGGGCAGGCGGATAAAAAGGAAGAGGAATCTGAAAAGAACAAGGAGCCGAAAAAAGATGCATTGAGCGATCCCTGGACCGCGCCAAAAGTTCCGGAGCAAGACGAACCGGTCGAATCCAAAGCTACCTTTGTCTCACCGGATCACTATCCGGAATCAGAAATCGACAGGCCCTTGGTTCTGCTCCCAATGGTCATAGAGCCAAGACTGGACATGATTCTTGATTTCATCAGTACCAAAAGTATGGACAACCAGTTCCTTACCCGCATGGGTGCGGGTTTTGGAATCGTGGACAATCTGGAAGCAGGGATGTCGGTGCCACTGATGTTCACCCCTAAAGTAAGGGTGGGCGATTTGGAAATGTATGGAATGTATGACCTTACGTGGCTGCTCAATGACGTGGTAGACCTTGCCGGAAGAATGAAGTTCGTAATCCCCCTTTCGGACACTGCATCTTATTGGCCTTATGCCGACTTTGCCATGCTTGTAGACGCTCCTGCGAAATACAAGATCATCGACATGCTGGCGGCCATCGCCGACTTGGGCATGGGCTTTGCGCTGTATCCGGGTGACGATGCTTTCCTTTTTTTCCTGGACGCCGGCGTCCTGTTCCAGCCTCTAGGTCCCCTGTCCGCCCAATGGACCATTGGAGTACACATGTTCGCAGGACAAAACAACACCACGGTCCCCATGCGTCTGCGTGTGCAATACACCCTTATTGGAGACCTGGACCTGTGGGCGGATATGTCGTTTGTCGATCTGAACAACCTGGGTGCGGACTGGTTCCAGTTATTATTCGGAGCCGCCTTCAGAATTGGGCTTTGAGGAGCAAATCTCCGTCACCCTACGAAATCCTAATAGGTTCCTGAAATGTAACCTGAGACTATCCTGGACAAAAAAGCCCCGCCATAGGCCCGGCCGTCCTCTGTTATGCCACCGGCCCTTTCATAATAACGAAAATATGGTTCCTGGAAGGGAGATACGGGCAGGAACAACTTGAGACCTGCTTCGATTTCCAAAAAACTTCCTATGCTGAATCTTTGCCCGAGCCTCGCTATTACGAGCATTACATCTGGATTGTGGTATGTAAGGTATCCTTCCAACATACCTGCCGGGTTGTCCACCGACCTGTCGATAAATTCCGATCGCGTATGAAAATAACAACTGGCCACAAGACCCCAGTCGGCAAGGTATCGCCCGCCGAACACGATGAGGTTCTTGGGATAATCGTCCGCTGTTTTGCGTATCTCCAGGTTCAGGATCTCCTTATGAGACCATGAGACAAGAAAGCTAAGATTTTTCACGGGAGAATACCTGACAGACAATTCCCAGCCGAAAATATTCAACTCAGGGGCCGTACGCTGGAACATGGCGCTGGAACGGTCAAGATCAGGAAGCCCGAACGCGTCGCTATAAAATACAGGGTCCAACTCGATCATGTCACGCAACCAGGTATGATAAAAATCCAGCGACACATCCAACTTCTCATGAAAAAACCTACCGAGCCATCCAGCCTCGATAGACCAGAGGCTCTCGTTGCCCAAGTCAGAATTACCCACGGTCTTGAGCATAAACTCCCGAAGGGAATCCTCGGACACCAGGCCACCCTGGGTGGCAATAACATCAGGATGCAACCTGGTCTCCATGAAGCTGGGCTTTCTAAAAGCTCTTGCTATTCCTATTCTAAAAAACTGGTGGGCAAATGGATTGAACACAGCGGCCAAGCGGGGGCTCAAAAAAGAACCTGTAGTAGTATTGTAATCGAATCGCGCCCCGGCCGTAATTGTAATATAATCCGCCAGTGATACCTCCGTGTGGATAAAAGCACCGGTACGCACTTCGAAAAAATCATACCCTGCCTTGTGATCGTTTAAAAAAGTGTCTGGATCCAAAATCTGGTCGCTGGACATCAAGTTCAGCCGCCCAGAGAGGCCCATTATGATTAGCATGGGATCCCAAAATTCCGGGATGGTGTATTGGACCTGAGCGTCGATGGTATGCTGGTCCGTAACGGTTTCTACAAATTTCCCGATTTCCATACCGTTATACGTCAAGGGTGTCTTCAGTTTACTGTGAATGGGAGTATTGGCCCAATATAGCTGAGCCCTCAAATCGTCCGAATCATACTCGATACGAGCCGCTCGGAATTGATTGTACCCGGACACAGGCCCAGCCCCTGTTGGGACTTCACCTTCGGCCCCTGAAAGTCCAATATCAAGTTTCAATTTTCTTTCGCTGTCAAAACGGTAATCTGCAACGGCCCTTACTTTCCAAGCACGCAGGCCTGTCTCTTCCGGCAACGAAAAAGAATTCACTCGCTCAAACCCACCGTTTATGGAAAGCCCCAGCTTTCCTACTCGTGCCGTGACCCTTGCCGCGGATCCAAACAAACCCTGTTCTCCTGCGCTCACCCTTGCCCACGCGGAGGTTTTTTCCGAAATAGCCCTGGTGGTTATGCTTATGACACCGGCAAAAGCATTGGCGCCGTACAAAGCGGAACCTGGGCCACGAATGACCTCGATGCGCTCGATATCGTCCAGGAAAATAGGCTGCACATTCCACGGTGCCTGGCCCAGGAAGTCTTCGTTTGCTTCACGTCCGTCTATGAGTACCAGGTAAGCGTTGTTTTCGTATGTCCAGTGCATGCGCGAGATTACGGAAGAAGCGTACTGCGACGCAATCACCACGTCCATACCTGGAACCAACCTCAACAGGTCCGGGATACTGGTGGCACCACTTGCGGCGATATCATCCCTGGTAAAAACAGTAACAGCAGAAGGGCTCATTCCCACGTCTTGTTTATGCCGCGCAGGCAGTTGCACGACTGCCTCGTCCTGCAAGAGGGCAAACTCTTCATCCAGACCCAGGTCGTC
>CAYSLH010000022.1:0-10852 GCA_964431605.1 uncultured Myxococcales bacterium | reverse complement strand
GCCTTGGTGCGATTTCCGCCACAGGCATCCAGGGTCCGGCGAATGTGATCCCTTTCGACTTCCTCCAGGGGCAGTCCGGGAGCGTATCCACCACCCTCTGTTACCGTTATGGCCGATTCGCTCACAGAAGCAGGTAAAGACAAATGCTCTGAATCGATCAGCTCAGACCGGGACAGCACCACCGCGCTTTCTATACAATGCTCGAGTTCCCTGACGTTTCCCGGCCAATCATACATCACCAGGCGCCTCAATGCATTGTCGCTGAAAGTCCTTGGCCTCTTTCGATAGCGTCTGGAAAAAACAGAAAGAAAATGCAAGGCGAGCTTTTCGATATCCGTGGGACCTCGCTGCTTTAGTTCAGGCACAAACAGTTGCACGACCCTCAAACGGTAATACAGGTCCGTGCGAAGTCTACCGGAAGACATCAACGCCTCTAAGTCAGCGTTCGTCGCCGCAACTATTCGAACATCCACCTGGATTGTCTTTCTGCCCCCTAGTCGCTCGAACCTTTGTTCCTGCAAAAACCGCAAAAGCTTTCCCTGTAACTCCAAGGGAAGATCACCGATTTCATCCAGAAACAATGTTCCGCCATGGGCTTGCTCGACCTTGCCATGAACTGTTCGCTCCGCCCCGGTAAACGCGCCACGTTCGTGTCCAAACAACTCGCTCTCTATCAGCCCTGAAGGCAGGGTGGTGCAATCCACATGAACAAAGGGTCCTTCTCTCCTTGCCGAGTTTTCATGAAGAGCCTGAGCTACGAGGGTCTTGCCGGTACCTGATTCACCACGAATCAGGACCGTGGCATCCGTTGGAGCAGCCGATAGGATATGGTCGAAAAGCTCTTTCATGGCAGGACAATTTCCGATGAAATGATTGAGCGGACCATCCAGTATCAATCCCTGCTCCATATGATCTGCAGGCCTCATGGATGTGCAATCCAGTGCTTGTCCCACTTGCTCTGCCAATTGCTCCAATAACAGTTCATCACCTTCATCGAACAAGCCTTCGGATTTGTTCAATAGCTGAATAACACCTATGGTCTTGTGATCTCTATCCAGTACAGGCACCACGAGCATGGAACGAGTCTCAAAACCTGTTTTTGCATCTATCCCGGAGAACCATCTGGGATCTCCTTTGACATCAGGAAGGTTCAGCACATGTCCTGTTGCGGCCACGTGCCCGGCCACTCCCTTCCCCATGGGCAAACGTATTTCTTTGAGTTCAGGCAGGTGAGCAACTTTTGATACAAGTTCTGACGTGTTGGCATCGATCAGGTACAAGGTACATCGCTCGGCCCCGACCTCCTGCTTGATCCTGTCCACCATGGTCTGCAAGAGCTGGTCCGTGGCCACGGGACGATCCAGCAAATCAGCTACCGAATGAAGCACTGAAGGCTCTTTATGTGCCGCCATAATGCATCAAATAATACTTTACGCTGTGTGTATATACAATATTGATCTCTTCTTGCTCACGTGTGAGGTTATACACGGAGGTAAATCCCATGGACATCACGGTAATAAACGGAAGCCCCAAATCGGAGATCTCCGTCACACAACAGTACATAAGATTCCTGGAGCAGAACAACCCTCAGGACTCATTTTCAAGAATACATGTTGCCAGGAAGCTCAAGTCCATGGAGCGCGATCCTGAAACTCTAGCAGACGCAGTGCAGAAAATGGCCAACGCCGACCTGATTATCTGGAGCTTTCCCGTCTACTACTTTCTTGTACCATCGCAGCTCAAGCGTTTCATCGAGCTATTGTTCGAACATCACGCAGACGAGCTTCGAGGCAAGTACTACACATGCATCACAACCTCCATCCACTTTTTCGACCACACGGCCCACGACTACATTCGTGGCATAAGCGAAGACCTTGGCATGAAACACTTGCCACATCTGAGTGCTGGCATGAACGATCTCCTCAAGGATGCCTTCCGCACGAGCTATTTACGCTGGTTCGAAGATGTATCCCAGCGTGCTATGAACAACTCTATCGTCGCGAAGAGCTTCCAGCCTGTCGGGCGAAGCGACTTTGTCTACGAACCAGGGGAGATTGATACAGGGAGACATTCCCACGCTAAAAACATCGCCCTGATCAGCGATGCCGATGATTCCGACACCAATCTCCTGGCCATGGAGCAGACCCTCGTATCCAGTCTGCAAGCGAAAGTCGACAGGATATCGATCAAGGATCTCGGACTCAGGGGAGGATGCTTAGGCTGCCTGAGGTGTGGCTGGGAAGGCAAGTGTATTTATCGAGACGGATTCCAGGAGACGTTCAGGGAGCGAATACTGACGGCGGACGCCATTGTTTTCTCCGCTGGTGTTCGAGACAGGTTCCTCTCCTCCAGGTTCAAGATGTTCTTCGACCGTTCGTTCTTCCTCGGCCATAGGCCGGAGCTAGAGGGGAAGCCACTTTTATGGCTCGTGGCTGGACCTTTGATGCAGCTTCACACTCTTCGCGAAGTCATCCAGGCCCACGCCGGAGTCTCCAAGGCAATCCTGGTGGATATCATCACAGACGAAGCGGAAAACTCCGAGACGCTCGACCGTCTACTCGCCGAGAGTGCAGAAAGGTTACACAGAGCAATAGACCACCCCATAAGGACTCCCCGCATGTTCCCGGCCGTGGCCGGCTCCAGAACCTTTCGCGACTTCGTCTACCTCACGACAGCTATTTTCAGGGCTGACCACCTGTTCTACCGAAAAACAGGCTTCTACGACTTTCCACAACGCAAACGCGCGCAGCGATTCTCGAATTTCTCACTTTACTGGGCCATGCACATCCCGTCTGTCAGAAAAAAGGTCCAGGCCCAAATGACAAGGCTGATGCTACGCCCCTATGAAAAAATCGTAGGCCCTCTTCTGGATGATAAGTCCGAAGGTACCGACCAGACCCAAAGTTGAGGCTTATTGATATGCGTACATTAGTATTCCTGTTTTCAGCTCTTGTAACAGCCGCATTGGCAGGAGCTCTGTTGCTGCATGGCTGCATGGTGGACCAGGTCTGCTACTCACAGGCAGACTGCCCCAAGGACCAATCCTGTCATTCGTCCACCGGAACGTGCAGTGCCCGTCTTGCATGTACAAAGTCATCCGATTGTCCCAAGGGCATGAACTGCAGTTCAAACCTTCGTTGCATCGCGGGCCAGTGCGCAACGGACAATGATTGTCCCGGTGACCAGACTTGCCAGGACGGTCTTTGCAAATCGAGCGAAGAACTCAAGTGTCCCAACGGCATGGTACCGGTAGAAAATTCTTTTTGTATAGATATCTATGAAGCATCGAGACCTGATGCAACGACGCACGACCCAGGCACCGACGAATCCTTGGCCACATCGAGACCAGACGTCATACCATGGCAGGTGCCGACTGGCTCCAACGACCTGGCTCAAGCAGCATGTAAGGCAGCGGGAAAACGACTCTGCACCGCGTTGGAATGGACCAGGGCCTGCAAGGGACCGGACGACACACAATACTCTTACGGCGACCAATATGAACCAGGCACATGCAACGGCATCGACACGTTCTGTTCATGTGATAGTGGACCCTGTGCATCACATGACCCTTGTCCATACGCCGGGTGTTTCCACGACTGCCGCTCGAATACGAATTTTCACCTGGAGACCACAGGCGCCTTTTCCAAATGCACAAACGCATACGGTGTCTATGATATGAATGGTAACGTATGGGAGCATGTTCTCGATGGAGATGATACGCAAATACGGGGCGGCGCATACAACTGCTCCAACTCAGAAGAATTCCACCGATGTGAATACATCCCTGGCACATGGACTCCTTCGGCAAAGGGTTTTCGATGTTGCTATCGTCCTGGAGAGGACTAGGCACCATGAGACGCTTATCACCTTATGTGGCGTTGGTGGTGATCACGTGCCTTGGTAGCACAATAGATGCGAGAGGTGATCCATGCGACAGACTGTGTGAAAACAACATAGCCTGTTATGACGAGATGCTTCGTTGTCTGGCCGAAGATGGACAGGCCCACAAGGCTATAGAAAAAGCAAAGAAACTGAAAAACGAAAATCCTGAGGACCATAGCTATGCTCTTCTGCTGGCAAAGGCATACGAGGCAGCAGGTAACCATTTTTGGGCATTGAAAACCCTCCTGGAAGAGCTTTCCCGACATCAGCAAGATTGTGATGCTACAGCCTATCTCGCATGGTTCTATGTCCAGCAGGGAGACCTGGACCTGGCCAAGGAACGTCTCGCTTCAGAGTATTGCCCGAAGTCGCAAGCAGACAGCTCCAGATGGGCAATTTTGCTTTCGCTTCTGGCCAGGATGTCAGGAGATGACGAGCAAGCCGGCGATTTGCTCAACCGAATATGGTCTTTCGAAAAGACCTACCCGGAAGACGCACTGATGGCCCAAAACCTCAGGCGGCAATTGGATCCTGCATGGACTCAACCAGTACACATCAGAGCTGAACTCGCCTCAGGCATTACTTCCAACATATCGGCGGGCCTGCCGGTTACACAAGCAGGCTCTGACAAATCCAGCGGTCTTTTGAAAATCTCTCTATTCGGAAGATGGATTTGGCCCTTGTGGCGTTCGATCAAGCCCACCGCTGAGTTGAACGCAAAGCTAAACGCCCTGGACGACTTTGAGTACGACGACTCTGTGGATGTTCACGGGGCAAACTATTTCGACGGATCATTGCGTCTCGGTCTAAAGATGTCTATAGGCTCCATGCCTGGATTTATAGGCTACAAGGGAGATGTTTTTTCCCTGAACCAAGGAGACAGGTTTCAGAAAGCCCCGGTGGTTTTTTACGAAGGACACAGGCTCGAGTTGGAGTTGGAACCTGGTGCCGGATTGATGATCTTCGCTGGTGGAGGAAAAAGATTTTTCAGACAGATCTCCCGATCCCGAATAGAAGTGGACGGCGGATTAGGATGGTCCCTATCTCCATGGAATTGGCTGCAGGTGCTCGCTGCCGCAAGTATCAGGTACTACCGATCCGATGGACAACTTTACGACCAGGCCGGCGTAACTGCAATACTGGTAGGTAGGTTGAGCTTGCCCGCCGGCATGCTCCTGAGGTCTTCACTGAGCACGGGCTGGGACTGGTATCCCAACGCGGCACCGGAACAATCCACCAACCGGGACCAAGGGGGAACAGACCTCCTGATAAAACCAGGTTTGTCCGTCTGGTCACCAGCGTGGGGAAATATTCGTTTGGGAATATCTTATGAGTTCTCAAAACGCATTAGTGACACCAGTATCAGCTATTCGTACTCGGATCACAGGGCACTGCTCAAGGTACGCTGGACTTACGAATCCAACCCATGGGCGCCCGAACAAGTCGAGGATGCCGACAGGCTTCGGTTTCCTTGGAATACTTCGAACAATACCGGCAACGGGTTTGATGAAGAACGAATACAGGACCTGTTGCGCCAGGACGAAGCATCCAGGCGAGGATCGTCCTGTGTGAACTGAATATGGCACGCCTCATGACAAAAGACCTGAAAAGGTCACTTTGGGATTCGCTCGCCATTACACTTGTATTCAGTATCCTTGGTCTGGCGGTAAACGCCTGGGTCCATCCCCATCCACTGAAATTCATAGCGGACGAACCATACCAGACCATGGTCCCATGTCCTGTTCCAGGTGGCAATACGACACCCATAGACCCGGGTGATGCGCGTTTGTTTTCGCCAGACTCGTTCATCATCGATGCCAGGGATAATGGCGATTTTGCCAAGTGGCACTTTACAAAAGCCATGAACGTACCCTTCGACTACCTGGACCCCACCCCGGACAAGGTACTTGAGAAAGTTGCCGAAAAAGCTGCTGCGTCAGGCGCAAAGCGCGTTGTGGTCTATGGCGACGGCGATGATCCGGACACAGGGGAGCAACTGGCAAAGGAGATCTCCGGCAGGGGAATCAAAAACGTATTCTTTGTAAAAGGCGGGGCACCATCTATCGAGCAGGCAAAACCTGGAGGCTCCCGATGAAACCATTTGTACAATGGAAGGGTCACTCCTTGCTTGCACTAATCGCGCGGCTATACCTGGCAGGAATTTTTCTTTTTGCCTGTATCCACAAAATCGCAAACCCCGCGGATTTTGCCATGGACATAGCCACTTATGACATACTACCCCTAGTGTTCGTGAATCCAATGGCCATCTGCCTGCCCTGGGTGGAACTGGGTGCGGGTATACTCTTGCTTGCGGGATACAAGAGCAGGGGCGCTGCTATGGCAATCGGCGGTATGATGCTCATGTTCCTGCTGGCCATAATAATAGCCCTGGTAAAAGGTCTGGACATGTCCTGCGGTTGCTTTGCCTCACAGGCCATGGAGTCGGATCCCATTGGAGCGTGGACCGTTGTTCGTGACACATCCTGGCTACTGCTAGCCTTGTACGTGATAGTGTTCGACCGCCATCCCATCGGGCTTGACCGATGGCTGGAAAAAAGGAGACAGACCTGATGCGATACAAGACTGTTGGTTTGATTTTGCTCCTCGTCATGGCCACCTCAGCAAGAACTAGAGCTCTCAGCATCCCTGAATGCAAAAATCTCGAAGGTTCAAAAAAGGCTCTTGCCGAAAAGATCCTCTCTTCCCAGTATCCATATGATTGTTGCGATTCGTCTATCGCGCAATGTCTTAAAAACGAAAAAGTCTGCTCACTGGCTTGGCGTTTGGCCCGGAATATTTGCCGCAGGGTGGCCAACGGTCAGGACGAAAAAAAAATTCTTCGCTCTCTATCCAGGAGAGCTCGTTCCATGATGCAAGGTGGAAGGACTTTCACCATCGACACAGACTCCAGTCCCCGGCTCGGCCCACCAGACGCGAAAGTAACAGTGGTGGAATATGCCTGTGCCAGGTGTCCTTTTTGCTCGAAGATATCACCGGTGATATACGAAGCGGTGGCAAACGGGCCTTTGAAAAACAAGGTGAAGTTGGTTTTCAAGACCTTCCCATTGAAATCCCACGAGCACTCGAAAGAGGCAGGCCTTGCCTTCATAGCATCGGCCAGGTTGGGAAAATTCTGGGAGTTCATGCGTTACTCCTATGCCCACTTCGATTCCTTCTGCCCAAAACTACAAACCAAGTGGGCTGAAGCAGTGGGTATGGACAAGGATGATTTCGAAAAACTCCTAAAGGATCCAGACGTTCGAAAACAACTGGTGGACAATGTCAAAGAAGCTATCCGCAACAAGGTCGAAGCAACACCGACTTTTTTCATCAACAACAGGCGATACGCAGGAGACCTGGACACGGACGAACTGCAAGATGTATTCGAAGAAGAGTACGACAGGGTGACTGGTAGAAAATTCAGGTGAGCGAGGTCTTCAAAAATGACTAAGGGTCTGGATTCGCTGGGTGAATTCGGAATCGTGGAACTCTTCCGGCAAATGGCTCAGGTTGACGGTAATAGTCGACTTGGCATTGGAGACGATTGCGCAGCCATACCAGTGGACGACTTTTCACCCGGTCAGATCCTCATAACCACCGACGCCCTTGTAGAAGGGGTTCATTTCTTGAAAGACAAGACGCCTCCCAACAGCCTTGGGCACAAGGCACTGGCGGTCAGCGTCAGCGACATCGCTGCCATGGGAGGACAACCTGTGGCGGCTTTCCTGAGCCTGGGATTGACACGGGATGTGGATGAGGCATGGATTCGAGATTTCGCAAAAGGTTTTATGGAGTGTGCAGGCCTTTTCGGCATTGAGCTACTCGGAGGTGACACGGTAGAGTCGAAGCAAGAGATATTCCTGAATGTGACGTTACTCGGAAAAAGCGGTTCCACGAAGGGCATCAAACGCTGCGGAGCACAGCCCGGCGACATTATATACTTGGGCAGGCCCACGGGGCATAGCGCCGCAGGGCTACACCTGCTGAAAAACCAAGTTACCGGTATCGAGCCTGAAGATCGAGACGTTCTCATACAGTCCCACCTGTTGCCAAGACCCCAGGTTCGTCTCGGCCTTGCATTATCCCGCAGGGGGCTGGCTCATGCCATGATCGACATTAGTGATGGATTGCTGCAGGACCTGAAGCACATATGCGATGAGTCCGGACTGGGCGCCGAGATCCACACAAAAGACATTCCTTTGTCCAAGCAACTAGAAAGGCTCGGGAGGCTGGTTGGTCATTCCCCCCTTGACTGGGCTCTTTTTGGGGGTGAAGACTATTGTCTGCTGTTTTGCGTGGATCCCAAACTGGCGCACGAGACTGAAGCCTTGTGCATGCAAGAGAACGATTTGCAAATTTGGAAAATTGGAACAATGATCCACGGACGAGGCGTAAAAGTGTTCAAGGACGGCAAACTACTTGAGTCAAATAATTTGGGCTATGAGCATTTTTCCGACTTCCAAACGGATTGAAAACGGGAGCATCGTATGAGCAAAAAAAACATCGAACGGATGGTGGTAATCGGGGGTGTTGCAGCAGGAATGAGCGCGGCGTCTCAGGCGAAACGAAGGCAAAAAGACCTGGAGGTAATCGTACTGGAAAAAACCGGATGGGTCTCTTACGGCGCCTGTGGGATGCCATACAACATAGAAGATGCCAACAGGAAAATAGACGACCTGGTGGTAATCTCCGCTGAGAGATTCCGGACCGAAAGGGGGATCGATGTTCGAACCAGGACAGAGGCGGTGGAAATAGACCTTGCCAAACATGAAGTTGTGTCTAAGAGACCGGATGGTCAAGGCAGGATTGGGTTCGATCGACTCGTCATAGCCACAGGCTGTGCACCCATACACCCTGACCTGGATGGCATGGACTTGCCGGGAGTGTTCCAACTTCACACCCTGGACCAGGCTGCATCCATCAAGCGATGGCTGAACGATCCCTCCCTCAAGCGGGCGGTGGTGGTAGGAGGAGGCCACATTGGCCTGGAGATGGTGGACGTCCTTACGGCCAGGGGACTTGCTGTGACCCTGCTCAGGAGATCTCCTTCTGTACCCTCGGGCGCTCCCAGGGAGATAACAGCACAGGTAGAAGCGGAACTGAACAAATACGGGGTAGAGGTACGAACCGGACAAAACGTCATCGGGTTTGAAGGTCAGGGAAAAGTACAGAGAGTCCTCACATCCTCAGGTCCTCTGGACGCAGACATTGCTATCGTAGCCACAGGAGTTCGGCCTGCTGTCGATCTTGCCCAAAAAGCCGGTATCGAAATAGGGTCTAGTGGAGCCATCGCTGTAAACGATCACATGGCCACATCGGCACCTGGAGTTTTTGCGGCTGGAGACTGCGCCGAGGCCTACCATCTGATTCTTCACAAGGGTATGTTCATACCAAGAGGAACCACCGCAAACAAGCAAGGCAAAATAGCCGGTGCCAATGCAGTAGGAGCAGATGAAAAATTCAGGGGTGTCATGGGCACATCGGTAATGAGAATATTCGGATTGAGTGTTGCAAACACCGGCATCACCGATGCCCAAGCCCAGGAGGCGGGAATAGAAGCACAGTCTGTAATGATCAAGTCCAAGACCAGGGCTCACGCTTACCCGGGCGCCAAGGACATCATGGTCAGGCTTCTTTTCCAACCGGCAGGAGGAAAGCTTCTGGGAGCATACATGGTGGGAGGTGAAGGAGTCGCAAAAAGAATCGACGTGATCGTTACGGCTCTAACCGCTGGATTCACTGTCCAAGACCTGGCATCGCTGGATCTGTCTTATGCTCCTCCCTTTGCTCCTGTTTGGGATCCCATCCTGGTGGCAGCCAATATCGCCAAGAAAAAAGTCCACTAATAACCAAAGGGCACGATGCCATGTCACGACAAGCCTTGAAAATACTCGGCCGGTCTTTCGTTCTCGCGCTGGTGGGTAGTGTCGTGGGACTTGTGATCAACCTTGCCAGACCTGAAGGAATCGAGTTTTCACGCTCTGAACCCTACAACATCTATGTGCCATGCCCTATGATGCCCAAAGAGGCCAAGGCCCTGGAAATCCAGGACCTTCAAGAGGCGAAAGATATGGTATTCGTCGATGCCCGTCCGCGTGCCGATTACGACAAACAACGTATCCCCGGGGCCTGGTCATTGCCTTACAACCCCCTTACCTCCCCACCTCCACTGGAGATAAAGAAGCTCAAGGCATTGGGACCTAACAGAATAATCGTGGTCGGAGATACGGAGATCGACTCGGGAAGACTACTAGCGGCTGAACTCGCAGAGGCTGGCTGCCTGGGGGTCAGGTACCTCAAGGGCGGTTTTCCGGCATGGAAAAACGCAGGTAAAAAAGTTGAAGAACCGGAGCCAAAGCCATGATTCAAAAACTTCAAAAGTTGGCACTTTCCCTGGCTCTGCCCATAAGGATTTACCTGGGAGTAGTGTTCATCGCGGCATGCCTATACAAAATTGCAGACCCTCAGGAATTTGCGCTCAGTATAGCCACATACGGGATACTGCCGGTGGAGTTGGTAAACCCCATGGCCATAATGCTTCCATGGATCGAACTAATATGCGGGATTGCCCTTATTCTGGGTTTTTGGACAAAGGCTTCGGCCCTGGCTATTTCAGGTATGATGGTGATGTTCATCACTGCTCTCGTAATAGCTCTCTCCAAACACTTGCAGATGTCTTGCGGATGTTTCGCCTCCGCAGAAGCAGGTGACGATATAAATTATCTTACAGTTATTCGCGATTCATTGTGGTTGGCGGGTGGTTTGTTCGTACTGGTCTTCGACGATGGACGCTGGGGCATGGATGGACTGATGCGCAGGCTCAGGTAAAGATCAAAAGAAATATCACCATGATTTCATTCAGTTTGGGTTGACATTGAAGATCTCAGGCGGCTAGGATACAGCGATTCAGAAAAAGATGATTGGTTTATTTGTAAAAATGGATAACAGCTATAATCGATTTATTACATTC
>CAYSLH010000021.1:12406-32250 GCA_964431605.1 uncultured Myxococcales bacterium | reverse complement strand
GACGGGTGTGGCCGTACATGGCTTTTCGTTGTTTCGGGGTAAGCCACAACGAGATTTTGTCGAAGTTATCGAAAGCCATGAGTATGATGGACAGTGGATAGCCATAACGCTTTGCCCTTCGCACCTCCAGTATGATCATTTGCTTGAAAACGTCGAAACGGAAAAACCCGGTTTCCTGGTCCAAAATGGCCTTTTGTGCGAGGGCTGCTCGTAATTCTTTGTTTTCGTCTTGCAACTGTGTGATGAGCTGGGCTTGCTCTTTGATGTGTTCTACTTGCTTCATGAAGTTGGCGATCTCGTGGGGCCGCACAGGGTGGCGAAGCACCATGTCTACATTTTTTTGCAGAAGTTCGATTTCATCTTCAGCAAGGTCTTCGTTCAATAGGAGCACGAAAGGAATGTTCTCAGGCATGAATTCATGGACGAATTCGAAGAGTTCAGTTGCAGAAGGATCCTGGATCCCAGAGTGGCAGAAAATTATTTCCGGTTCTTCATTCTGCATCAATGTCAACGCGAGTTTACCATTGATTGCCTTGGTGACAGATAGTTTACTTAGCCTGAGGGACTGAGCCAATTGTTCGCTACGTTCCTTGGAATGATCTATTATCAGGGCTCTGAGTGCCGAGGAGGTCTCCATAATAGACCATAATATCATGACTGACTCGAATTGCGGACCATGTTTTTTTCATGGGTCTCCGGGTTCCTTGCTTTTTATTCTTGTGCTGGCTTTTCATACAGTTGTGATGGCAGGTCCGCAAGAGCACGACGAACATGGGACGGATTCTGTCTTGAATTCGGCCGTAGCGTTTTTCAATGCCGGCAAGTTCAATCGTGCCTATGCCGCAGCTTCTTCGACCTTGGAAACGCGCAAGACCAGAAGTTTGGTGCAGTTGCGATTTCTCAGGGCTCTTGCTCGCATGAAGGCAGGATTGCCAAGTGATCCCTCTGACTGGATTTTTGTAATGTCCAGCGCTAAGGACAAAGGCTTGGCAGCCCACGCAGCCTGGTACATGGGGCTGCAACTGTGGAATCGAGGAAAGAGGCAAAGTGTGAAAAAGGCTTTTGACCTCGCCGGGCCCTATCTTCGAAAAGTCACGGTTCCGGGACGGTTTGGTCTAGATGCTAGCTCGATGTTGGTAAGGGGCATGCTGGCATCGGGAAAATACCGCGCCGCTTGCAGCCTGGCAACCTCGGTGGCCAAGGCGTATTACAGAAAGAGATCGGAACCTGTAGCTTTATGGACTGCCGCTTCGTGCCTTGCTCACGCAGGTTGGAAGTTCATGCGCTCTGGCAATAAGCCGACGGGCAGGCAGTACCTGACCCGAAGTGCCAGGCTATGTAGAATGATTTCAGTATTGTGGTCCGAGCATTGGGCCTCTCCCAAGGCCCTGGGCCTATTGAATCGCCTGAAAAAATCAGGATTCGGGGCCGGACGATTGCCACCTGGTCCCTTGCTGGACAGGGCCCATGATCTGGTGAATCATCCACGGTACAAAAAGGACATGCTGAGACTGTGGAGAATTAGAAAACTCTTAGCCAGAGGGCCAGCTGATCCTGCCGGAGCCGAGTTGGAATTACTCTGGGCGAAGATGAGCATGTCCAGGCGAAGGTATAAAAGTGCCTGGAGAGCAACATCGAGGGTATTGAGAAGATCAAAGGACAAGGAATTCAGGGCACGGGCATCGTTGATTCGTGCTCAGATGGTGGGCAGAACTAACCGGGCTGGAGCCATAAAGATTTACCTGGACCTTGTCAAGAGGTGGCCCAAGAGCCTTGCTGCGTCCCGGGCAATGTATTTGGCCGGTGAGCTTACAAGGCGTGGCGGCGATACGGACGAAGCCAGCGATCTGTTTCTTCGGTGCATAGGAGAATATGATATCGAGCAGCGTGCCGACCCATGTCGTTGGGGCCTTGCATGGATCTATTACCTGAATGGCCAGATGGAGCCGGCTCTGGAGTGGTTGGCTCCATTGTCCAGCAGGGACGGGCCTGAGCATGAGGGTCAACAGTACGAGGAAGAGAAAATCGATTGGTTTGATAGCAGGGGATCGAATTTGTCTGAGATGGCTCGTTATTGGACCGCACGCATACACCAGAGACTTTCTCACCAGCATCGCGCAGAGCAGTTGTACCGTTTGGTGACAAATGATTATCCCTTTTCATATTACTCCACACTGGCTTGGGCTCGGCTGGCTCAAATGGGTTGCCCTCCTGAGTTGGAGATGGAGGCACAAAAAGATCCCGTACCTGATTCAGTCGGGCCAGAGGTAGGTGCAGCCATTGCCTATTATAAAATGGGGCTGTGGACAGAGGCCCGCCTGACACTGGTCGCCTTGAGCCGCCATGATTTTTCTTCTCTCCAGGACCGAAGGTGGACCGCATGGGTCTATGACCAATTGGGTAATTATGTCCGATCTCACAGGATGGCTCCTGTTGCCAAACTGGGTGGGATGCTTTGCTATCCCGAGCAGGGGTGGCTTTTCGATGCGAAGCTTGCATTTCCAAGGGCCTTTTCTCAGTACGTTGAGCAGACGGCAAAAGCACAACACGTTCCATCCAGCCTTGTGTACTCCATTGTTCGAGCCGAAAGTGGATTTTGGCCCAGGGCACATTCGGCTGCCCATGCCCGCGGCTTGACGCAGGTCATATCTCGTACCGCTTGGGCCATGGCAAAAAAAATCAAGATGAAGCGATTCAGACGTTGGAGATTGTATGATCCCCAAGTCTCCATTCTCATCGGTTCAGCCTATCTGTCCGGATTGCTCGCTCGATACAAAAATCCTCTTTTGGCCGTTGCTGCATACAACGCAGGAGAACCATCGGTAAACAGGTGGTTGAATCGAAGGGGCCAGATGGAATTAGACGAGTTCATCGAGGAAATTCCATATTCTGAGACATCCAGGTACACGAGAAAGGTTGCATCCTGGTGGGCTATTTATCGGATCTTGTATGACGATGAGGTAAAATTGCCTTTGGATGTGGACTTTGACCTTCATTATATGAAAAATAAAAATTAGTACTTTCAATGGCCTGAAAAGAAAATTTTCTTTCCGTAAGATTTATATTGACAGAGGTGCGGGCATGTAATACATCCGCGCACTTAGTAGGTGGTTGAGCTACCAAATTTCCAGCAGGCTTCTGGGTCCAACAAGCCAAATGGCGGGAAACACCCATGAAGTAAGAGGGTGACGGTATGAAAACACTTTGTAACAGACTGATTCTGAGCTATTTTTCTCTGGCCATGTTCGCTATTTCGTTTTTTGTTTGGGGCTGCGGGACAGACCCTGTCTCCATGGCTTCGGCCTTGGGAGAGAGTGATGTTCAGCAGTTGGACTATGAGAGTTTTGATGGAGTTACTCCTTTGAGGGTGAGGGCCGAAGGTATGGGACTGTCCATATCGCCGGTGTTGAATCTGGTTCAGACCTCATCCGGCCCTGTGTGGAGCATGAACTTTGATTCCAGCCGTCCATTGGTGTCTGTTTTGAGTCATGGAAGTGATGGGGAGTTGGGCGAAGCCAGGTTATTGGATTCGTACAAGTTTGAGGTTCTTTTGGATAGCAGCGAAATCCAGGCCATGCTTTGCGGAGAACCACTGTTTTTCATGATTCATACGGACGAAGGCCAAAACAGGCGTTTTTCAGGAACTGTAAGTCTGGCGCCCATGTTCGCTGAACAATCCGGATCTTCATTGATATGGCTCGAGCCTGTCATGGAACTGGTGGACATGGATGGAGTTTTCATGTTGAAAGGACATGTCAAAGCTTCTAGCCGAATAAGGCATCTGAGCATCGCATCGGATGGTGCTGGAATAGAAGCTGAAAGCATCGGCACTAATGGGAGCGGACAGTGGACTTTTGCCCTCCGGCCTGCTTCCTTCCGAGATCTCGTGGCATCCCCTACTGAGCGTATATACTTTCTCGGCCAGGACGCCGATGGTGTGCAATACAGCTTGAGTGCCTATACCATCTTGGCTGTGGGGCAACTGGGCATTAGTAGTGGTGATGATTTTTCCATGTAGTAACACTTCTATTGGAAGATATTCTTGAACCTGTTGCTTCTGGAACCTGAAGAAGTCATCATGGGTAAAGTCTCGCTCAAGGGGCGGCGGGCTAAGCATCTTTCGGATGTTCTTCATGTCAAGCCGGGAGATACGGTGCGCGCAGGCCTGCTGAATGGACCCCTGGGTAGAGCAGTGGTCGAAAAGGTCCATGATGGAGAAGTATTGTTACAATGCGGTTTTGATGATGATTCGTCTCCGAAGCCCAAAGTGGATCTCATCCTTGCGTTGCCCAGGCCAAAGGTTCTCAGGCGTTTGTGGTCATCATTGGCGGGCTTGAATGTGGGGCATATCGCTTTGACCAATGCGTGGAGGGTGGAGCGAAACTACTTTGATACCCATCTGCTCAAGCCAGAGGTGTTCGTGCCCTTGTTAAAGGAAGGGCTGGAGCAGGCTGGCTGTACGATAATGCCTACTGTTAGTGTTCACAAGAGACTGGTAGAGCTTATAAAACGCGATCTTGATGAAGTCTTCGATATAAAAACAGGCCCAAGGATATTAGCCCATCCTGGAGCTGAGAGCAGTGTCTCCAAAATCTTGATGGCCAGCCAGCCGGGAAGGGTCTTGCTGGCTGTGGGGCCTGAGGGAGGTTGGATAGACAGGGAGCTGGAACTCTTTGATCGTGAAGGTTTTTTATCGGCAAAGGTCGGGAGTTCAATACTTAGAACCGACGTGGCTTGCCATGTGCTTCTGGGGATGATCAACGAGCTGAGGCCATAATCTGAGCAACTATCAATTCCGCTTTCGCAATCCATGAATTTTTTCAGTTGACACTTCCGTCAACTTGGATATGTTCCCCTCGCCCGGTTCACGGAGGGTTTCCGTGGGCTTGCTTGGGCGCACTTTTACAACAAGGAGGTTTTCTATGCGTGGCCTGAAGAGAACTTGGAACCTGAAAAGAACTGTATCGATTTTGGCAGTGGCAGGACTGCTGGCATCGGCCTCACCTGTGTTGGCAGCGGGCATCAAGATTGGAAATGATGATACCTACATGAAAATCGCTTTGCTCCTGCAGGGCTGGGCGGCTTTTACAGATGAGGGTGCTCCTGACGGAGAAAGCCTGAATTCGGATTTTTATTTGCGAAGAATGCGCATCTTGATGTTCGGTCAGCTTACGGACAAGGTACAATTCTTCGTGGAGACGGACAATCCCAACTTCGGCAAGAATGGTAACTTCGCTGGCAACACATTTATCCAGGATGCATGGATGGAGTACAACCTGGACGAGGCTTTTCAGGTGGATGCAGGCATGTTGCTTGTTCCATTTAGCCATCATGGCATGCAGGGAGCTGTGACCTTGCACTCTTTGGATTACCATGGAGCGCTGGTGAAGTACCCCCGGGGTTCGCATAAGGTTTGGCGAGATTACGGGATAATGTTCAGGGGGCTTTTGTTGGATAAGATGCTCGAGTACAGGTTGGCCATCCTGAACGGAGTGCATGGTGGCGTTGCCGATCCTCGTAACCCTCACGATATGCCCAGGGTGACGGGCCGATTGACTTTCAACCTCTTCGACTCTGAGAGTGGACCTGGAACAGGTGGTTTTTTTTGGGATGGAATATATCTGAAAAAGACAGATGCCGGAGTGGTGTCCACAAAAAAAATCGTTTCACTGGGTGCTTCCGTAGATTGGCAAAAAGACTTGAATGTTCATCGAAATGTCGGGCATAGCGATCCTACTGCTAATAACTACGTGGAAAATCGTGAAGATTATTGGGCCGTAGCCGCTGACCTGTTCGTGGATATACCACTGAGCGAGGACAAGATCCTTGGGCTCACAGGTCAGGTAAATTTTTATTATTATAACCATGGTGACATGACCAACCTGGCGGATGGACAGCCCAGGTCTTTCTATGGGCTAAAGCCAGGTTCCGAATATACTGGCATGGGGATCATGAGCGAAGTCGGCGTCAGATACGATGCGTACGAAGCTTTGCTGTCGTTGGATTGGTTCGATGCCACAAAGGCAGAGGGAGATATGGGCGATTATCTGGCCATATACGGCGGACTGAACTGGTGGTGGCTTGGGCACTCCACTTCATTGAAGCTTCAGCTGGGAGCCAGCAAGGCAAATGGTGGTGATTTTGGGCTCATGGGCATATTGCAGACCCAGCTACTTTTCTGATTTTTTGAACAGCTAATGGTTTGTTTAGATAAGGTGGTTTCTGTTACCTAGAGAGGGTTGATGTTTCCCGAAGGCCAATCCACGTTGCATACGTACCAGTCTTCATCTTCGCCAGAAATGGTTTTTACGAATTCCTGTGCCAGGACTCCGTCGATGTAAATTTTGACCGTAACCTCGTTGCCCGGCTGATAGTCGGATCCTGGGTAGTCGTTTACGAAAACCGTGTACCTGCCATCCGCAGGGTTTGCGATATTGATGTTTTCCGGTCCATCCCCCGGGATGTCGTCCCTGTCTAGCCTGGGATTGTCACCTGCATATCCCTGTTGTCCCCAATCGAGCCTTGCCTGTCCGAATACGGGAACACAGTTTGCGTAAAAGCAGTCAGTATTGGTCCTTGGGACTCCACCTGGGGCTAGTAGATGCAAGTCCATGTCATCGCCTGAGTGCACCCAGAACATCTCGATCCATAGATCCTGGGTTGGTACGACTGTGGCTGTGGCGTAGCAGGGATCGGATGTCTGACCCAGATCATTTACCACCACCAGCGATGCAATATAATCTCCTGCAAAGTCCACCTCAGTGGTACGCGTGGCCCCGCTGCCTTGCAGGGTAGCTCCGGATCCTGGAGGGAACGCGAAAATTTCCCATCTGTATTCGGTAATGGGTCGCGAGTTAGTGTCATAGGACTGGGACCCATCCCATGTGACGGTGGTAAAGGGTGGAACATCCTGGTTGGGAGTCACGGAGCACACAGCGATGGGGCCGTCTCCATCTGGTGGGACGGAGAAGGCGTTGAGATCTATTCGCACCTCGTTCGTGTCTTTGTCGTTGGCAAACACGCTCAGGATTCCCGTGTCTTGACCGAGGGGTGGGGTCGGATCGTAGCCTACCTGGACCGTAGTCATGTCGCCTGGTTGTAAGGTGGTGGCACCAGAAAAGTTTTCCAGGCTGAATTCGTCGTCAGGGGTGTTGGTGGTTATCCTGATGTCAGAGACATCACAAGGGTCAGTGCCCACATTGGCAATTACCACGTCCATTGTCGGTTGATTGCCTACCACCACCACTCCGAAGTTGACGGCAAACGGAGTCGCCTGGATATCGCACGCCCGTTCCACAGCGTTTGCCTTGAGAACAACAGTGCCAGTGAGGCCGGTACTGGGGTCTGCCGATTGGTCGTTGGAAAAGATTTCAACTCCTCCGGAATCTGAACCGGCCGACTGGGGATAGTACTGAACCTCCACCTGGATGGATTCACCTGGGTCGAAGGTCGCCGGCAAGGATGGAAGGGTTGGCAATGAAAAATCAGGGCTGGAACCTGATGCCATTTGCAGGTTTTGCAGGTTGAGCACCTCCAGGCCGCAGGACTCCAGAGTGAACGTCTTGACAACTGGTGTCCCGATTTGAACGTTTCCGAAATCCAGCAGCATGGGATCAGGGCAGACACGTGGAGCTATTCCTTGACCAGAGAGTTTGACGAGTACCTCTGGCTCGTTTACATCGCTGGACTGGATTATGAGATTTTCCGAGTGAAGTCCTCCCCACTGAGGTGAGAATGTAACTGTGACCTGGGTTTGTTCGTTCGGTTCGAGGGAGCCAGGCAGCCCGGACGAAGAAGTATCCAGACTGTATTGAGAATGACTCAGATCAGCGAGGGAGACACTCGTTATATCCAGTGGCCTATCGCCCTGGTTGCGTATTATCACAGTTCGCATGGCGCTGTCATTCATGTGGATATCACCGAAATCCAGAACGAACTGATCACGCTCGACCTGATCGTTGCACAACTCGTCCGAGCCCTGGCAGGCAGAGTCGGTCTGGTCTCCAACGCAATCTGTAAAGCAGACCTGGATTTCAGGGGTCACCGCCTGGCCGGTTATGTCCACCGTGACATTGCGGTGAGCCAAGACATTGAACTGTAAAGAGATGGACCCGGTATCAGGGCCGGACTCGGCAGGGGCGTAGTCGATCTCCAGTGCCAGGTCATGACCTGGGGGAATGTTGAGGTTGTTGTCTCCAAAGGCACAATCAGTGACGAATTGAGCACCCTGCAAACATCCGATTACCAAGTCCGTACTCGTATCAGGACTCACTTGTGCACTGACGAGTTGGAGGTCTCCACGGCCGGTGTTTCTCAAAAACACGAATCGTCTTTTTACGGTTCCCGCGTCAACCTGTCCCATGTCCACCTGGATGTGATCATCCTGTGGTATGGACAGCATCTGGTCTGCACCGGGAGCTGATCCGCTGTCACCAACGAAATAGACTTCCAGGGATGGCGTTGCTTCCTGAAGTCCCGCATCTCCACATTCACATGCGCTGGTGGCAAGCAGCACCAGTCCTGCGGATAGAGACAACAATAACGCCAGAGAGGTTGGGTTCTTCATGGTTTCCTCCGGTGTGTCAAACCGTCTCATGAGCTATTATCCGGCGATACCAACGGTGATGGTCCTGCAATGATTACCAGGCCGTGTGCATCTGAGACAAGCTGACTCGGTATTCTTCTTACTTTAGGGACGGAGGAGCAAATATGTCAAGATGTTCTCAGAAGAAATCGCCGCTTTTCAAAGGAGTAAGCAAGTTTGCTAGTTTTCCCAGTTAGATATAGAGTATGGGTCGAAGGAGGAAGTATTGAATATAAGAAACTCGATTTTATTTTCATGTGTCATGGCCCTTTTGGTATTCGCATGTTCGGGATCCGGTAATGATGGCGGCGACGATGGCGGGGACGGAGGAATAACATGCGCCCCTGAAAACGAACATACCATTTCTTATGGCCCAAAGGACGAAACTTTTTTCGTTGGACCATACCTGGGCTTTACTACCACAACGAGTGTAATGGTCTCGTGGGAGACAGAACAATCAGGTAGCTCGAAGGTTGAGTTCGGCCCTGATGACAGCCTGGGATCGTCGGCCCAGGCTGAACCTGGAACCATGCACCACGTGGTGATAGACGGCCTGGAACCGGCTACCTCCTATCACTACAGGGCGTGTAGCGACGATCGTTGTACCTCTGATCTGACTTTTTCGACTGCACCCCTGCCAGGCCAGCCGTTCAGATTTGCGGTATACGGGGATACCAGATCGGATCCTTCCAAGCATGGTGAGGTGTCTTCGGCCATAGTAAGCCAGGCACCCGTACTGGTCATAGATGTGGGAGACATAGTAGCTGACGGCAGGAACCGGGAGGAGTTCAAGCAGATGCATTTCGATCCGACTCGCCTCATGGGACACTATGCTCCCTTGCTGGTGTCCATTGGCAACCATGAGCGAAAGGATTTCGATGCGGTGCATTTCAAGGATTACCTGGATTTTCCATCCGACTCCCTCGATGGTTTTCCCAAGTTGGAGGAACGACAAGCTGGTACTACTTTTTCTTTTACCTTTGGCGATGCTTTTTTCATCATCCTCGATGATACCTTGGACCATGCGGATCTGTTTTTCCCCTTGGATGGAGTGGATTCTCCTCTTTGGCTCTGGTTGCAGCATCAGGTCTCATCACCCGAGGCCCAACGGGCAAAGTGGCGATTTGCATTTGCTCATTATCCGGCCGATTCGGCTTGCTACAAAGATGCTGATTACGGTTGGCCTTCGAGCGAAGTCAGGGCTCAACTTCTACCTCTGTTGTGGGCAAACGGCTTCCATGCATACTTTGCCGGCCACCAGCATGATTATGAGCGGTTCGATTTCCAGGGGCACCTGGTCATAACAACCGGCGGCGGAGGTGCTTCTCTTGAAGACGAGGAATCGTGCGTCAGGAAGGTGGATGAACTGAGAGTTCTAAAGTCGGTGTATCATTATGTTACCGTGGATTTGCTGTGTGACAAGGCCGTGGTAACGGCCACTGACTTAGATGGGAACGTGTTCGACCAGTTGGTGATTCATCCTGATGGCACGCGTGAGGAGGTCGAGTAAAGTTGAGTCGTCGAAGGGGCATGAGCGGCGGTATGGGTATATTAGCTGTTTTACTGTTTACCATGGGTGTCGTGACCAACAGTGCTTGTTCGCGCCGTCCCTTGGATTTGGTCTGCACTTCGCTCAAAGCCGGTGACCTGGTCATTACTGAACTCAGGGGAAAACAATCGGGCGCTGATACCTGGGGTCAATGGATAGAGCTGTACAACCCCACCGAATCTTTGATTGAGCTGGAAGGAATTAAGATCACCATTGTCAAGCTGGATGGTTCCGATGACAGGACTATTACCATCAGGGACCCCAACTTATCCGTGGAACCAGGTGGACATGTGGTGTTGGGGCGGTTTTCGCAAGGAGACCTGCCGGACCATGTGGATTACGGTTATGAGGCTGATTTTAATTCAGACATGTACCGAAGCGGCTTGTTGACCTTGTTGTCATGTGGCAAAAACGAGATAGATAGTTTGATTTATCGGGATTTACCTAACTTGGGCACCATGTCCTTGGATGGAACGGTTTTACCCACATCCGAGGCCAACGACGAGGAGAGTAACTGGTGTACAGACGACGACCTGCACTTGGATCTGTTCGGCGGAAACAATCAAGGACTTCCCGGCACGCCGGGCTTGCAGAATCCACCATGCCCATGATGACCAGAAGATTTATATCTGTGGCAATTTTGCTGCTGGGCGTGTTTGCGCTTGGTTCTTGCGGTGGTTCAAAACGCATCAGGCGATTGAAAAAGGCACAGGTCCAGAAACGACTGCGTGCCCTAGAGACGCCGGGCCTCGTGATAGGCGAGTTTCCCCTGGCCGCCGACGCGGTCATAGATGGTGATACCATCAGGGTCGCCGGGCTGAGATCCACTCTTCGTCTTCTCGCCATCGACACGGAGGAGACTTTCAAAAATGATCCGGACCGCAGACTATACGAGACCGGGTTCGAAAACTACCTCAAGGTCAAAAAGGGTAAATCCCTGAAACCACCCAAGTGCGCAACACCCCTGGGTGAGGACGCAAAGCATTTCGCCATGAAGTTTTTTGAAGGGGTGCGAACGGTCCGCCTGGAGCGGGACGATCCCAAAGAGATCCGTGGTAGATATGGAAGGTACCTGGCATACGTATTCGTAAAACGTGCCGGCCATTGGGTCAATTATAACCTGGAGACAGTAAGGGCCGGCATGTCTCCATATTTCACCAAGTATTCATATTCCAGGAGATTTCATGAGCAGTTCGTCAAGGCCCAAAAAGAGGCTCAGAAAAAGGGGATAGGCATTTGGGATCCGAAAAAGGAGCACTACCGGGACTATGATGAGAGACTTGCCTGGTGGAACGCAAGGGCTGATTTCATCAGGCAGTTCGAAAAGGATGCAAAGGGAAAGGATAATTACATAATACTGACCAACTGGGACGCCATTCGCAGGTTGGAAAAACACGTGGGAAAACAGGTGGTCATACTCGGGCTGGTGGGGCAGATAAAGCTGGGGGACAAGGGACCCACCAGGGTTATACTATCGCGGCGTCTCAATAGCGATTTTCCTTTGATCTTTTTTGACAAGGACGTGTTCGGATCATCGGGTGTAGCAAGGTACAAAGGGGAGTTCATACGTGCAAAGGGCGTGGTGAGTCGTTATCATAACAAGTACAAGAACCGCGACGAGCTTCAGATGGTAATCAGCCTGCCCGGACAGATCACCGGCGCTCCCAATCTTCCCGATTACTCTGGTTGGGATACGGAAGGACAGGACAAAGAGCCTGACAATAACGTGGACCAAGTTCCGACACAAGAAGGGAAGCCGAACAAGGAGGAGATACATGTTCCGTAACCCATTTTCTCTATTTTTGCCCTCTATCCCATTTTTGTTGGCATTTTCGGGATTGGGTTGTTCCGGTACCGGGGAGGATGCGACTTGCTCGTCCGGGCTTTTGGCAGGCGATTTGGTTATCACAGAGATCATGGCCAATCCAGCAGGGCAGGACGAAGGGCAGGAGTGGTTCGAGGTTTTCAATCCCGGCTCCACCGCGGTGCAACTCAAGGGACTGCGCCTGGAATCTGCTCGGACCGACGGTACAGCCCAGCAGGAATATACCATAACCGATAGCCTTGTTATCGAACCGGCACAATACATGGTGTTTGGGGGTGTGCTCGATCAGGCAAAACCCTCGTGGGTGGATTTTGCATACCAGGACGGGTTGGGGGGACTTCGAAATTCCGGTGGACGTATAAGCCTATATTGCCAGGACGCATTGGTGGACAGGGTGGTTTACATGGAGATGGGCGAAGGAATCTCCAAGGGGTTCGATGGTTCCATGACGCCGGATGCCGTTGGCAACGACGACCCGGGTAACTGGTGTGATTCGAGGATCGAGTTCCAGCCCGGCTCCTTTGGTACTCCTGGGACTGCTAATGAAGTTTGCGGAAAAGACATACCACCTGATTCCTGTCGTGATGGTGACGCTGTTCGCGATGTCATGCATCCAGGACCGGGAGACCTGGTCATATCGGAATTCATGCCTAACCCCTCTGCCGTGGATGACGGCGTCGGGGAGTGGTTCGAGGTTTACGTTGGAGCTGACATGGATCTCAATGGTCTCAAGTTTGGAAAGACCCGGGATGAGTTGGAAGACCAACTCGCCATGCTGGATTGTATCCATGTGACCGCAGGGTCGTATATCCTGTTTGGCAGATCGCTGGATTCTTCGGAAAACGGAGGAATGGACAACGTTCAGTTCACTTTCGATTTCTCCCTTGGAAATTCCACAGGTGAACTCTACTTAGGCTATGGGACTCAAATCCTCGATGGTATTACGTGGACCGGCTCCAATAACGGTTCATCCACGTCGCTGGAGCCAATGCTGCTGGATTCCGATTTGAACGATGATGAGTCGGTGTGGTGCAAAGGCACCATACCATATGGTCTGGGAGATCTCGGAACCCCTGGTATGGCCAACCCCTCCTGTGGAATTTCGCCACCAGGCAAGTGCTACGAAAACGGTGAAGCAAGGGACTTGCGTCCCCCTTCGCCTGGAGAACTCATCATCACCGAGTTCATGCCAAATCCGTCTGCCGTGCCTGACAGCCAGGGAGAATGGTTCGAAGTTTACGTTGGTGCCGATATGGACCTGAACGGAATTCAGGTTGGGAAGGTCTCGCCTGATGTGCTTTTTTCCGTTCCTGGTGGCGATTGCTTGCCTGCTTCTGCGGGAAGTTACGTGGTGTTCGCCCAGAGTGATGATCCTTTGCTGAATGGAGGATTGCCCAAGGTGGACGTGGTGGAAAGTGATCTCTCTCTGGGTAATTCAGGAGGTGGTATATTCCTGGCTTATGACGATCAACTACTCGACGCCATAACTTACAGCTCTAGTTATACAGGGGCAGCCACGGCGTTGGAGCCCAAACTGATGGATGCGGAGTTGAATGACGACGAGTCTTATTGGTGTAAGGCAGACTCTGTATATGGAGATGGTGACATGGGAAGCCCCGGCGCTGAAAATCCATCGTGCGGCATAGCTCCTGCGGGAAAGTGCTATGAGCAGGACGGGACGCTTCGGGACTTGGTGCCTCCTTCTCCCGGCGATATAGTGTTCAACGAGTTCATGCCAGACCCCTCCGCCGCTCCTGATGCCACGGGAGAGTGGATTGAACTCTACATAAACTCCGACGTGGATCTCAATAATCTACAGATAGGAAAAACCGATGGCGTGGCGGAGTTCGAAATACCAGGTGGAGACTGCAAGCATTTTGCTGCTGGTTCTTACGTGGTGTTGGCGCGGAGCCTGGACCAATCGGAAAACGGAAACCTGCCCAGAGTTGATTTTGTCCTGGATATGAGTCTTACCAACAGCGGTGGCAGCATGTTTGCCGCCATGGATGGTCAAGTACTGGACTCGGTGGTTTACTCGGGATCTTCCGCTGGCATATCTTTGTCTCTTGACCCTTCGGCGCAGGATACTGTGTCTAACGATGATGAAGCCAACTGGTGTGGCGCAGTGGATGCTTATGGGGACGGAGACTTGGGTACACCCGGTTCAACAAACCCCGGGTGTAATTGAATCTTGGCCATGAGACGAGCAATCATTTGGGCAACATGTATGAACTTGCTCGGTGTTTTACCGGGTGGTTGCGGCGATTCGGGATCGCGATGTGGCCCATCTAGTGCAACAGTCAGCAGGGTGGTGGACGGCGACACGGTGGAGTTGGATACCGGACAGAAGGTTAGATATCTTTTGGTGGATACTCCTGAGTCCACCAATGGCGCAGACGATTGTTATGGGCATGAGGCTGCAGATTACAACTCCATGCTGGTGCTGGACAGGAAAGTCAAACTTTCTTACGACCAGGAGTGTACGGATCGCTATGGCAGATTGTTGGCATATGTAGAAGTGGATGGAATAGTGGTCAACCTTCGCCTGGTGAAACAGGGTTATGCCTGTGTTTTGTTCATCTCCCCCAACGGCCAGGACAAAAAGGACGAATATGAAGAGGCCCAGTTCGAAGCCAAGTCCATGGGCCGTGGCATGTGGGGAGCATGCGAAGAGGTGACCTGTGATTGATAATCCGGTTACAGGTCGTGCTGTAACCAGGGGCACTTGCTGTATGTCAGTTCAGGGGACAGCGTGCCGGCTTGGACGGAGGATTCGGGTAGGGGTATGTACCGGCAAGTCCTTCTTTGACCAGCATCTCGTTCATGTTAGTCCCTTTGCAGATTATATAGCCGAGCAGTCGACCGTATTTTCCACGCTCTCCTCCCACCACCTTGACCTTGGACCCTACGGGACAAAACTCACGAACCCGCTTGGTGGCAGCTTTTCCACAGGCAAATACCTGATCGATGGTCATGGACCAGAGGCGTGTCTGTTTTTCGCCCCTTCGTCGGGAGTTGTCATCGAACCCGGATTCGGCCGTATCGATCCCGATCATGCGAACCACAATTTCTTTTTGGGTCTGTCCACACAGGACGGTGGGCGTGTCTCCGTCTTCCCAAAACTTTATGGTGCAATCCTGGGTCGGCTGAGTTTTTTGAAGCTGTTGAAGGCTGGGGATGTTGCCGGAACTCGTCGTGGTACACGAAGAAAAGAAAGCTATTACCATGGCCAATGAAGCGAGGCTGAGAAAAATGCGCATAACCGACCTCCTTTGCACAAGACGGTATACATACGCTGAGCGATTGGCAAGGACCATTTTACTGACAGCTCTGTTGCTTTTTTCACCCGGCGTGCTGGCCGTTGATTACGGTCTGTTCATCGACGTGGAGCAGGAAGAGGACCTACTGGACCTGCTCTCTGCACAGGAAATCGATCAAGGCCAGTTCGACTCCCTGGTGGAGCTGCTCAACGACGGAGTGGATTTGAACGAGGCATCAAGGGATGAACTCTACGCATTGCCAAACCTGACATACGCCGATGTGGATGCCATCCTTGCATACAGGGATGATGCAGGAAACATCGACGACCCCTTGTCCTTGGTATCAGCCAACGTGCTGAGTGAAAAGAAGTTCATGGCCATAGTTCCGTTTCTGTCTGTTACCGAAAAGGCCACCTCCCTCTATGATACAAGGGGCCGCTTGCGGTACCGAAGCACTTACGTGGCAGGAGATGAACAGGTTCCATCCATGTGGCTTTCCGGTAGAGTATCCACTTTCAGAAATCTGGCCATGGGAGTGGTGGGAGTTCTCACCAGAAACAGGATTTCGGACGTCGTCTATGATCCCAACAGGGACGCCCTGAGCGCCAAGCCGGCATCAGTACAGGTGCAGGTGCCAAAATTTTATCTTCAGTGGGAGACCAAATCTTGGCATCTGGTGGCCGGGACCTATCGGATTGGCTTTGGTCAACGTCTTACATTCGACAATACCACCTGGTACAACCCGAACGGTATCAAGCTGGATGAGACCATCAATTACAACCAGGACCTGACCAGGTCTTGCAGAGAGGCATCTGGTGAGTTGGATTCAAGCCCATGTTCCTCAGATGCAGCAAATCAATACACGTCACCCGATTATCGCTGGACCGACCGTCTCAGGGGTGCTGCCATCGGTCTGAAGAGATTGGACCTGGGTGATGGATGGGCCCAGGCCTATGCCTGGTTTTCATACCAGACCAAGAGCATCTACCAGTATGAAGTTTACGATCGTCGTTTTTGTGATGATCCAACCGATGATTCTCTCGATGCATGCAAGGCCCCGAATGTCTTTGTTCGCCAGCAAGACTTACTGGCACCTTCGCCTAGGTTTTCATACCAGACCCTTCCCGACATGTATAACGAAATGCTAGGCGGCGCCAATGCTACTTACTTTTTTTCACGACGTTCACACTTGGGGCTGACTGGTTACGGCGCTGCCATCACGTGGCTCGTGGACGGGATGGACCTGGACTTCCAGGAATGGTCGCGCACGCCTTATGGGGGACCTTTTGGCGCGGTTGGAGTCAACGGTGCATGGGGAGCCGATGAATTCGATTTGTACATGGAGGCTGCCAGGTCTTTTGATTCGCAGCCTGATGGAGGGGGATGGGCTGCTTTGGTCCGATCTACCATGACCTGGCACAAGCATGAGTTTGAAGCGGTTTTGAGATATTACGATAAGAACTACGCCAACCCCTATGCCAGGCCCATATCGGCAGCGGATGAATATGATGGCCTCAGAGCCAGAGACGAGGCGGGTTTACGCCTGAAATACACAGGAGTAATGGGTGATCTGCACCTACGCGCCACAAATGATTTCTGGGCTCAGTTGAGTGACGAGGCTCCAAAACTCAGGTTCACTGTCAGGGCGGATTATGATTTGAGCACATGGGTCGTTCCCGGAGTTTGGTTCGAGATACAAGACAGGGACCTGGCTGGTGGAGGCAGGCTCGATACTTGTTTCGAGGTGCCGTTTGCTCAGTCAGAAGGTGAGCCAGTACCTTGTGATGGGGAGAAGAGCCAGGTGGGGGTTCAGGTTCGCTTCAACCCCATGAAGGATTTATCCGTTACCGCAAAATATCAGCACCGGTGGCTCGATGATGGAAATGACAGATATGACTCCTCGTTCAGGCAGGACATGGCTGGATGGCTGACAGTGATGTACAAACCTGATGCGGATATACGTTTACGAATGCGCATGCGTTACTTGTTCGAAGCCATAGATGACAATTCTTATTTGGAACAGTCCATTTGGACTTACGTCGAGGCTGCGTATTGGTATGAAAGAACATTCAGGATAAAGCTGCGTTACGAATTCTTTTCGTGGCTCGATGACAGAAAATCCACAGCTTCGCGTTATCCAAACCCGGCGAATTGGATAAGGCTTGAGTTGGAGTATCGTTTTTGAGGAGGGTCTCATGTCAGTGCTGGAGGTGACGCGAAGTGGTCACGTGGCCACTTTGTGGTTGGATAATCCAAAACGACGAAACGCTTTGGGGATTGAAATTTTTGAAGACTTGCCCTTGGCTGTCTCAGACCTTGATTACGATCAAGACGTTCGAGTGATCATTCTGGCTGCACGAGGTGAAGATTTTAGTGTGGGACTCGACTTGACTGGCCCCATGGGCGAGGAACTCGGTAAGTATTTACAAGGAGGACTTGCGGGACAGAGACAGGAGTTGTACCGGGATGTCCACAGGCTCCAGAGGTTTTGCTCCTGCGTTGCCGAGTCCCGAAAACCAGTTCTGGCCGCTGTTCACGGCTGGTGCATAGGTGGCGGGCTGGACCTGATATCCGCTTGCGATGTTCGGTATGCGTCCAGTGATGCCAAGGTAAGCCTGCGAGAGACGCGCATGGCCATGGTGGCTGATTTGGGGTCTTTGCAGAGATTGCCTTTCATCTTGAATCAAGGGGTTCTCAGGGAGCTGGCTTTTACCGGCAGGGATTTCGATGCTGCCGAGGGAGAAAGGATTGGCCTGTTCAGCAGGGTTTTTGAGGATAAGGAGACCATGCTGGAGGAGGTGATGGAGATAGCTCAGGGTATGGCAACCAATTCTCCCCTTGCGGTACAAGGTGCCAAGAGAATCCTGAATAAAATGTGGGAAGACAAGATAGAAGAAATGCTCGATTTCGTGGCGCTGTGGAATTCGGCGCATTTGGCGAGCGAGGATCTCATGGAGGCCATGGCGGCCTTCGTGCAGAAGCGCAAGCCGGAATTCAAGGGTAAATGACATCATCGATACAAAGCTTTTCTATCCATCCTGCCTCCTGGAAAGAACACGAAGCGGAAATCAGGAAAGTTCGTCAGAAGGTGTTCATAGAAGAGCAATCAGTACCAGCCGAGTTGGAGTGGGACGGAGAGGACCCCCTGTGCATTCACCTGCTGGCCAGATCCATGGATAATCAACCCATGGGCACTATCAGGTTGAAGGACGATGGGAAGATAGGCCGTCTTGCGGTGCTGGAAAACTGGCGGGCAAAGGGAGTGGGGCGTGCTTTGATGGCGGCTATCATGGCCAGGGCTTTGGCCGAGGGCATTACCAACCTTTATCTCGATGCCCAGGTCCGAGCCCTTGGGTTCTATGAGAAGTTCGGGTTTGTGGCCCGGGGGCCGGTGTTCGACGATGCGGGAATAGATCACAAGAGGATGGTATTGGAGCATCCGCCTTTATTTGATTCGCCCGACGAGTAGCCGTGCCCTGTTTACACCAATGGTCTCGTCCTGGTCTATGGTGTCGTTGTCGCAAGCAATACATGGTGGAGTCTGGGTGGATGACCACATTGTACCACTGTCGTCGGTCCATATGAGTACCGATGCCATGTGTATTTGTCTTGCAATGGCTTCGGGAGTAGAACCTGTCAGACTCGTGATGTTTACACTCCCTTCCAGCACGGTCGACACGGAACAGTCTGTCGATAGCTGAGTCCAGGAATTTCCATCGAACTTATCCCACTCGCAATATCCGTTACTCTGTTCCTGGATGAGTGCCAGAAGGTATCCGTCCGTGCCTGGGGCGGCTACCATGCCTGTCTTGTTCCACGGTAACACCACAGTATCTGTCGCGTGGGGAGGGCCGATCCACACGAAGAGCATCCTGTCCCTTGCAGGGTCCGGTGCGGAAGTGGCCGGGTCGGTGGCTGCGTACAATACTCCCTGGTCGTTTATGGCCGACCAGACAGACGCCGGTCCGTTGGCTGTAATCATCACAGGGGTTGGTGGATTGGTATCGGTCCAAGAGTCTATGGCGCCGTCTGTGGAGTCAAAGGAAAGATGTTGGGTGATATCCACGTCGTCTACGACGAGTCTTGCGTCACCATCCCAGGATGCGTCATCCCTCAGGAGTACCACGCCTGCCAGCCAGGAAGATGAGGAGGCCTGGCTCGTGTGGACCAGCTCTTTGAACTCTGAGCTGTCCGATGAACTCTCACCTTCGTCCATGCCGCCTTCGAAGGAAAGGGCTACGGTCGCGTGTCCGGATATATCGTTATCAAGTACCCATGCGTGCATTGTGTACTCGGTATATTGAATCACTCCGGGCCACAACCAGCCGGTTTGAAGAAGTTGATCGTCGGTGGATGTCCATGTCAGGTCGCATGCTCCGGAGCCGCTGTTCGTCGAGTCGGTGTTGGGCGATGAGGTGATCCCAAGATCGTAAAGCAGGAAGTCAGGTGGATTTTCACCCGAGCTCCACGTCTCTTCGAATCCCCAATTGGAATCGTCATAGTCTCCCGCCTCTACAGTTAGATCTCCGGCGTTCGAGGGACTGTAACCGTCCTCGCTTCCATCGGATCCAGGTCCAGCGTTGGTGTCGCAATATACCCATGTTTGTCCAGAGTCGGCGCTGAACC